>JAGOVR010000088.1 GCA_018060635.1 Bacteriovoracaceae bacterium | reverse complement strand
GTATGATCCTGTAGCTAATACAACAAGCCTTGTTACAGGAACCTATGAGCTAAATTATTATAATTCTACTAATCAAGGGTCAGCTCTTATTTCCCATAATGGATTGGTGTATTTTCAAGGTTGGGATGGTTCTAATTCAGCCACAGAAGGTATTTGGAGTTATAATATTGTGACAGGAGCGTTAACTTTTTTATTTGATGAAAATGATATTGCTATTAATTTAAGTAGACTTATAAATGGTAAGATTTATTTTATTGGTTATCAAAATGTAACTGTTTACGATCCAGCTTTACCTATCAGTGTTTCTAATCCACAGTCCAATAACTTAACCATGTATATGTATAAAAGTACTGTAATTGATGATAAAATTTACTTATCAGTCGAGAATAATCTTATTTCCGATTATGGTTTTGCTATTTTGGATCCTACCCAAGCTATTGGAGCTAGTAATCCTCTTTATGTCGATCCCAATAGTGCAGGTGGCTGTTGCGGAGCTGAAGACTTTGTCAAAGCAGGAAATGGAAAAATTTATATGGCAGGTCCCACCACTGCCACAAGTCCTGATACAGAGCTTTTAGAATATAATCCTCTTAATTCAACAATTACTCAAATGACAGGTGCAGATTTAACTCCAACACTAGGGGATAGTAGCTCGCCTTATGTATTTGGTGCGGCTGGAAATAATTTATGGCTAACGCTACATAATGGAACTAGTCGACAGCTTTATGTTCTGGATATTTCTAATCCTTCTAATACTCCCACAGCTATTGATCTATGTACGGGTTGTACAGAATATATTAATAATGAGGGTCCTAATGATGCCCAAGTTATAGGAACTGATCTTTATCTGACTGCTTCTGCTGGGGTCAGTCCTAACCATGGTATTCGACTGGTAAAAATTGATATGACAGCGCCTACAGGAAATCCTACACCAATTGAGGTGACAGCTACAAACTTTGCTCCTTTCCCAGGTTGTTTTGAAAATATTGGTAATAAATTGTATTTCGCATCAGAAACAGATACATCACCAAATAATATTGCCTTTATTTATGATCCTGCCTCACCTGTTGTTTTAGGTACAAATCCTAAACCAATTAGTGCAGAGACAGTTGATTCTTACCCTTGCGATTTTGTTTCTGTTTTATATTAGTTTTTAATTGATGATTTTTCTAAAAAGGCCCCTTCATTAAAGGGGCCTTTTTTTTATCGCATAGTATTGCGATAGCGATGAGAGATAATTTCAAAGAGACTATTTCCATTCTCTCTGGAAATATCAGCGGCACTTAAGGCTTTTTCGGCATAGATGAGAACATCACTTTGAGGTTCTACAACCGTTGTTCCTCCTTTTTTATTCAGAGAACTCAAATAACTTTTCATAGGATCTTTTTCTGCTTTTTCTTTTCCACGCCCTGAACGGTAATTTAAAGCGGAAGATTCTTTAATTTGGTTAGGAGAAAGGGCGGCTAAAATTTTTGTATTGACTCCACCTGCCAACTGTTTGGCAAGAGCTGGATCAGCGGGTTTAGATGTGCCTGCAAAAAAACGTGCGACAGGGGTTGGCACTCCCATTTTGTTTAAAGCTTGTGCTACTCGAGTTTGATCAGCATTTAATTTAATTTTTTTCCATTCATCAGGAATTTTATCTTTATTTTGTTCAAAAAAACGTTGAGCACCATTTAAGTTTCCTTGCAGTAAAGCAAGCCCTTTTTCAGTATTAGTTTGTCCACGCAAAAAACCACCGTTATCTTTTAGAAAACCACTATAGATTCCACCAAACCCAGAAGCATTAAAAGAGTGATAAAAACTGGAATCCATACAAGTATTGGTACGTAAACATTCACATCTTGCATCAACTTGCATGAGATTATTGACGCAATTTTGGGGGCGAGTTTCATTCTCTCTTTGCGTGATGAAAGCCTGACAATATTTTTCATCTTGAGCGTGCTCAGGTTGATTACAATAACAAAGTTTTTCTGTGATAGGGTTACAGGCTCCTTTCCCAGGAAAATCATCTCCCATTTGTTCCATAATTTTTTTATATTTTTGATGTGTAATAGCTTTAGAACCATAAAAAGCACCCAACATAGTTGATGCTCCTAACTTAATCCATGTTTTGGCATCGGGAGCCGCTCCAGCCGCAATGGCAATGCCGTAACAAGAGGCCGTCGCCGCAAAAGTAGAACCTTGAACAGCTGCTGACCTTGCTCTTGACCTATGAGTTAAAGCTCCCATAAAAAAAGCTTCTCTTTGTGATGGTTCCGTACTTTCTTGTTCTGTTTGTTCTATTGCTTGAGTAGCCCCTGGAGAAATATCCATCACAGAAGGAGAGTCACTATTTTTTGCGAACAAGCCTTGAGGATTTCCAACTTCATTGAGGGCCTTGGCGACAATAGTTCCAGCTCCAGGAATGATATCACAAGCAACAGGCATTTCTTTTTTTACTTTAGAAGCTTTATCACCTGCTTGTGTTACCGTGGTTTGAGTGGCGGAACTACCTCCTTTCCCTTTTAAGGAAGACATACTGGCAGAAGAAGAAACAAAAAGAGAGTAAGCGCTAGCTACAGCATCAATCATCTTATCAGCAGTTTTTCCTAAGACTTTTATATTGGCAGGATCACAGTAGTCTTCTTGTAAATCTGCTGTTTTTTCTTTTCCCTTTTTATTCTGATAATCAAACTGACTCGCCTGACATTGTTCCTCTAATTTTTGATTAAGATAAGTATCGTTGACATACTCTTGAGAAATAATTTGATCTTCATCATTTAAGATCACAGGAAAAGGATTGGTGTCAGTAGCAAATACCTTGAAGGACAGGATGAACAAAGTAAAAATAAGCATAAGAAAAACCTCTGTTCTTATCCTAACACGTGAAGAGGATGATTCAAGTATTTGATCTTGTTCTTTTAGTGGGTCGCACACTCTTTTTAATGAGTTATCAAAAAATAGGGTTGATGGGTATAGCCTGAAAAAAAAGGCATAAGGTCTCTTCCTATTTTGTTTGACATGGCAAACATCTGTAGAGTAAAGATAACTCATGGAAAAAACAAGCCAAAAACAACAAAATGAAAGCGAACTGACCCACTCCATGGTGCACTATTTACTCACCATTCATAAGCTCAAAGAAGAGCAAGGATACGCCAGAGTCACAGATATTGCAGAAGAAATGAAACTGACCAAAGGCAGTGTTTCCACAGCACTCACAAGTCTTAAAAAAAAGAACTTAATAACAGAAGATAAAAGTAAGTTTTTTTCTTTATCGGAGAAAGGGCATTCTCATGTGCATTCCGTTCTTTCTTCCCGTACTTTGCTTTTTTATTTTTTAAAAGACTTTGTAGGTGTAAGTACAGAAGTAGCGAAAAGAGATTCTTGTCTCATGGAACACTTGATGAGTGATGAGACTCGAGAAAAGTTTTTTAAATTTCTCAAGATTTTTTCTGCAGATAAAAAGAAAACAAAAGATGGACTAGATTTATCACGTTTTAAAAATAGTGAAGAGTTTATGCGGGAACAAAAAGGAGATAGTTACTTGGGAGGTGTGGAATGAATTTAGCTCAAGCTCTATTATTACAGAGAGTAAAAGTTGAAAGCTTTTCCACTGAATTAGATGTGCATATGACACTTTTGGAACTGGGAATTCTTCCAGGAGATATTTTACAAGTAACGGCTAAAGCAATTGCGGGAGGCCCTATTGCTTTTAAGCATGATTTACATAATTTTTTTGCCTTAAGAAAAGAGCAGGCTGAACTCATTCAAGTCTCTAAAATAACCGAGCAAAAATAATGAAAAAAATACTTTTGATAGGGTCTCCTAACTGTGGAAAATCTACTCTATTTAATTTACTTTCTGGGCAAGCACGTAAAGTTTCTAATTACTCAGGAGTCACGGTAGATGTAGGGGAAGGAGAGGTTTCTTTATTATCATCCTTAGAAAAAAACTTAGACAAAAAAATAGTGATGGTAGATTTACCAGGCATTTATGGATTAATTCCGCAGGCGAGAGATGAAGGAATTACGGTTCAGTATTTAGCCGAAAAAGAATATCATAAAGTTTTAGTGGTTATTGATGCTTCTAGATTAGAAACAGGACTGGGATTATTATTGCAACTAAAAGATTATTTTAAATCAGAAGATCTTTTAGTTGTGGTGAGTAAAGCGGATCTTATCCCCACAGCTGAAATAACAAAATATCAAAAGTTAGGAGAAAGTTTAAACTTAAAACTCCTTCTTTTTTCAGCTCTAAGGGATACGTCTAAAGATCTAAAATCTTTTTTACAAGAGAATTTTCCCCATAGCTGTATAAAACCCATTACCCCTTTTAAAATGCCTCTCAAAAATAGAAGCTTTATTGCAGGGGAGGGTTTTACATTTCAAGAAATAAAAGAAGAAAAAGCTATTGATGAATTACAGCAGAAACTTAATTCAGCTCGCATTTTTATGCAAGAACAGAAATTGACACCTTCCCCTTTGCGAGTGACGAAAACCTCTAAGCTAGATCAAGTCATGTTACATCCTTTGTGGGGAAGTCTTATCTTTTTTGCTACATTTTATTTTATTTTTCACGCTCTTTATACAGCGTCAGCTCCTCTGATGGATTTTCTAGAAAATTCTATTGCTTGGTTAGGAAATTATGTGACTTCTTTTCTCCCTGCAGGTGATTTTCAAAGCTTAATTGCCGACGGTCTTTTTGCAGGTGTGGGAGGTGTGATTGTTTTTTTACCACAAGTCATGATTCTCTTCTTTCTTTTAAGTTTGTTGGAACAATCAGGTTATATTGCAAGGGCGGCTTTTTTATCGGATAAAACTATGTCCTTTTTCGGTTTAAGCGGTAAAGCTTTTCTTCCTTTTCTTTCAGGCTTTGCCTGTTCCATCCCCGCCATTATGGCCACTAGAACTATTACAGATAAAAAAGAGCGTATGGCCACACTTATGACAATTCCTCTTATTACCTGCAGTGCCAGATTGCCAGTTTATGTATTATTGATTGGGACATTTATTCCAGATCAAAAGATAGCAGGTATTTTCAATGCTCAAGCCCTAGCTCTTTTTTTTCTTTATTTTTTTGGCAGTATCGTAGCACTTACTATGGCCAAAATTTTTCGTCTTTCTTTTTTTAAGGGAAGATCTCAGAGTTTTTTTATGGAGCTTCCTCTTTATCAAAGACCATCCCTTAAGATTGCTTGGAATCAAGCTAGTCGTTCAGGTAAAGTCTTTTTAAAAAAAGCAGGAACTATTATTTTTGTTCTCTCTCTTATCATTTGGTTTTTTTCGTCTTACCCTAACAAACCTCTTCCCACTCATGTAGACTCAACAGCCGAGACAACAGCGGCGTGGAGACTAGAAAATTCCATGTTGGGTCAACTAGGTCAAAAGTTACAACCTGTTTTTAAACCATTAGGTTATGATTGGAAAATTACAGTGGGTCTTTTTATGGCATTTGGTGCGCGCGAGCTTTTCGTTTCAGGTATGGGAACACTTTATGCTTTAGGTAGTGTGGATGAGGCGTCAGATAGTTTGCGAGATAGAATTTTACAAGAAAAAGATTTGCAAACAGGAGAGAAAATATTTAATTTAGCAGTGGCGTGGTCACTTCTTATTTTCTTTGCTTTTTCTTGTCAGTGTATGAGTACATTAGCTATTGTCAAAAGAGAAACAGGAACACTTAAGTGGCCTTTTTTTATGTTTATTTATATGGGGATATTGGCCTATCTCGGAGCATTCCTAGCCTATAGATTGGTACCCTATTTTTAAGGATTTTTTATGCAAAATGTATTAGAAAATTTAGAGTTCAAAACGAAATTTGAGAGTATTCCATTTAGTCAGATTAAATCTCAAGATTTTATGCCAGCATTACAGAAAACATTAGAGCGAGTCCAAGTACAGTTAGATCATATAAAAAAAATAACAGAACCTAGCTTTGAGACAATTATGAGTCCCCTCGATCATAGCTTAGCTGAGGTTGAATTATTATCAGCTTTGTTTTGGGGTCTTTACCATGCACAGTCTACTCCTGAGTTACAGAAGGTAGCGCAAAGCTTTTCTCCCATGATGACAGATTTTTATACCAATGTTTTTTTAGATGAAAAATTATTTATTCAAATTAAAAAAGTATTTGAAAAAGATCAGACAGCATTAACGCCAGAGCAAAAAAAAGTTTTAGATAAATGGTACAAAGATTTTTCAAGGAACGGGATTTTACTTCCACCTTCTGATCAGCAAAGTTTAAGAGAGATTGACCAGAAGTTGGCCATGCTTTCTTTAAATTTTTCTAACAACTTATTGTCCGCTACAGCGGATTATATATTGATAGTAGAACAAGAAGAGCGATTAAAAGGTATTCCTTCCTCGCTTAAATTTCAGGCAAAAGAAAAGGCTAAACTAGCGGGGAAAAGTCATGAATGGCACTTTGGGCTTGATTTTCCAACCTATGGTCCTTT
>JAGOVR010000087.1 GCA_018060635.1 Bacteriovoracaceae bacterium | reverse complement strand
ATAATGTTATCCGCTAATATCATTTAAGGGTGATCCATTTGTTCATATTTTTTATCAAAGATAACAGAATTAAGATTTCCTTGGAGATACCAATCAGGGGATTGGTCTTTGGTGTGGCAAGACAGACAACGAGTCGTGATATCTTTTTTCGTTTCTCGAAGAGATGGCGTATTCCCTGTAAGATGATGATCAGGTGTTATTTTATGACAATTAAGACATTGCACATTGGCGTACTGATGAGTAACTGCAAATTTTTTGTCTAAATTCTCCCAAGCCTTATTCATTTTTTGAAGTTCTGTCGGATTTTGTGAACGAATAGAAACATGGCTTTGAAATATTTTTTGAAACTCTTCCCAGTACTCTGTTTGCTGAGAGGGATTGCCTAAACGAACAACATCTTGGGGGGCACTAAAACCTTTGGGATCTTGAAAGCCTAGTGTATGGCATCCAATACATTGAGAGTTATAATGTGCTTTTTTTTGAAAAAGAGTCACGTAGGCTAAGGCATGAGGTGTTTTTGTTGTATGCTCATAAATTTGGCCATGACAACTGAGACAGTCTTTTGTTGAAGGATAGGATGGTTGGCTCTCTTGTTTACGATAGGGAGAAGAAAGAGCAGGGACAATAACAGGGATCGCCTGATTTTTTTGTAGAGCTAAAAGAGCTGTACGATAATCTTCAATAAAAGGAGTCATAGGATTAGGAACAAGCAGATTTTTTTTATGCTCAGAAGTCTCATGTAAAGTATAAATTCCTTGAGGTTCATCTAAGGTAAAAGTTACTACACCTAAATAATGATTACGGTTTTTAACTTGAACTATTTTAGTTTTCTCCCAAACTTCGGGTGTACTTAAAAAGTCTTGAGAATGGGCCCCAATAATCCAATCAATATGAGGGAATAATTTAGTAAGTTCCCGATCTTTTTCCATTCCCATGTGAGAGAGTAAAATAGCATGGTGCCAAGGGTTATCTTTTTCATAACCAGACTTTTGTAAATCATGAAAAACATTTTTTAAAGCTAAGAGAGGATCCGTAAAAAAGTGTTGCTGTTCAGGATTAAATAATTCAGGAAGAACGGCACTTACTAAGTAAAAAGTATGGGCTCCAAAACTTTTTTTAATCCATTTGACATGAGGATAAGGAAAAGAATCAGAACTATTACTGATGAGAAGTTTCGTTTCTACACTTAGGGATTTAAGAAAAGTATTTTCTCCTGCAAAGTCTTGTTCCCCTAAAACTACAGCTTGCAAGCCTAAAAAAAGCAGAGCTTTTTTTAAGGATTCTGCGCTGAAGTCCCACTGCTGTTTAAAAGGAGGAGGAGTAAAAGAGGACGCAAAAAAAGAATCTCCTGTATCAACATAAAAAACATCACTTTCTTTTTTTATTTCTTCGAGGACACCAGCCATTTGAGGGAGTCCTCCTAAAGGGAAATGCTGACAACCACAAGGCTCTAACTCACCTGCAATATTATGGGAGAAAACAAGGCTCCATTTTTTCTTATCACTTTCCTTTTTCTTTGCAGAATCTAAGGGAGGAGTGGAGCAAGAAAAAATAAAAAGAAGAAAGAAATTAAGAAAAAAAGGCATGGCTAGATTACCTTAATGCAGTAAGTTTTTCTTTGGCCATTTTAGCAGGAGCTGACTTCGGAAACTTTTTTATAACCTCATTCCAAGAAAGAGCGGCTTCTTCTGTTTTCTTCTGCTGAGAAAAAGAGAGTCCTATATAAAAAAGACCTTCAGGAACAAAAGATGATTTAGGGTAATCGGTATACAGTTGACTTAAGAATACGAGGCTTTCAGAATAATTTTTTGCTTTATATTCAATCAGTCCCAAATGATGCAGTGTTTGAGCTTTTTGATTCGCAGAAAGATGAGAATCCTCTAAGTATTTTTGTAAAAGGGGCTTAGCTTTTTTATAGTATTTATTTTTATAAAGGGTTACCGCTTTTTTCCAGCCATCATCATTAGCGGGAGTTGCTGTAGGGGTAGAAACATTTTTATTTTCACTTAAAGTGTTGGTTATTTCACTGATGAAATTGCGATGAGTTTCTATGTCAGCTTCTAATTTCTGTATTTTTTCTGCTTGAGATAAAAGTTCTTTTTGTAATTCTATTATTTGTGTTTCAACACTTTTATTTTTCTCTTCTTCTTTTTGATTATTTTGTACTTCCTCTAATTTCCCTGCAAATTGTGTAAAATCTTTTTTGAGTCCATGCATATCCTGTTGCAAACTAACTACTTGTGAAGAGAGTTCTATTTGTTCCCCTTTGATTTCTTCTTTTTCTTGATTAGCTCTTTCCACTGTTTGCAGACAAGAAACAAGGAAAAAGGGGATGATCCAAAGTAAAAAGAATTGACGCATAATGACTCCTCTTAAAAATAAGCAGGCAGATTATCTCATAAAGAGATAATCTTCGGCAATGAGTTCATTTTTGATCAACTAAAAGTTTTCTGCGAGCCGTGAATTCGGCTTTTTCTGAAAACTCTTGTGAGCGAATAGCGTATTCTTTAGCTTTCGCAAAGTATTTTCTACGATAAGCAGATTTGGCCTTAAGGTAATAGACCTCAGCTTGTCTAAAAAGATTGGGAGAGTGAGTATCGGCGTCGGCATCCTTAGCGGCCAAAAAAGCTTCAGCGGCTAAGCTCATTTCTAATGTTGGTCGTGTTTCAGTCAGACCACAACTGAGAAGAAATAAGAGAGAAAAAAAAGAAATAAAATTTTTCATAAAAAAAGAGGGAAGAATAAAGTTCTTCCCTCTTTTTGATTATAAGTAATTATTTAGCTGTGACAACAAAATTGGCTCTACGATTAGCCGACCAAGAGTCTTCATCACTTCCTGAAACTAAAGGTTTTTCTTTACCATAAGAGATGGTGCTTAGTCTGTGGGAAGAAATTCCTTGAGTGGCAAGATAATCTTTGACACTTTGAGCTCTGCGCTGGCCTAAGCTCAAGTTGTATTCAATACTACCTCTTTCATCACAATGTCCTTCTACTTGAACTTTCACGCCACTATTTTCTTTCATAAATTCAGCGTTACTAGACAGAATTTTTTTAGCAGAACTAGAGAGTTCATTAGAGCTAAAATCAAAAAAGATAGTTTGCAAAGCACCTGCTTTTTCTAAGTCAGAAGAGCCACCAACGCTCAGAGGTCTTTTGGCTAATTCTTCAGGTGAAACACTGTCATTAGAGCTATTGACGGAAGAATCTTCCATAGTGTTATCATTTTCATCATTTTGTGAAGTTGTTGAAGAAGTGCTTCCTTTTTTTTGCTGACTAGAGCATCCTATCAAGGTTGCAGTAATTAAAAGACATAGGAACACATTTTTAAACATAGCAAACCCCTTTGGTTGAGAGATAAAATTGAGAGTAACATGATTAATCTTGCAAATTATAAGTCAAAGAAAGCGTCAATGCTATTTCAAAATTATCTAAAATGGATATTTTTAATTCTCCTTTTTATGTTTCCTATTGTCTATGCTCAAGAGGTCAAAGTCACATCTACACCCAAAAAAAGACATGAATCTCATAAGACGCTTCTTATTTCACTTCCAACTCATGCGCAAAAACTTATGATAGAAGTCCACTATCAATACTCTTCTATGCCTTTTGCTATGCGGGTACGTGAAATTATCGAAGAAGATTTTAGTAAGATTTTAAACTATTTTGATTATGTCCCTAGAGAACGTTTACATATCATGATTAACAAGAGGGCCACAGAAGCTAATGGGATGGCCTCTGTTTTCCCTCGCAATACTATTTCTTTAAATGACTATCCTCCTGTAGGGGATGAGCATTTAGTCGCAGGGGGCGATTGGGTACGCTCTTTACTGGTGCATGAGTTCGCTCACATTGTCACTTTAGAGATGACTCATGGTTATCTCCAATTTTTTCGCAGTATCTTTGGTTCTACTTTTAAATGGGCAGGTATTATTCCTGCATGGTTTGCAGAAGGAGTGGCTGTTTGGGTGGAATCAACTTATACCAGAGACGGTCGACTTAAAAATCCCCATATGGCCATGGAGTTAGTCAATTATTTTCAAAGACAAGATTCATGTCGCACCATTGATTGTTTAAACAATCCTGGCCATTTTCCCTATGGACAACTTCCTTATTGGGCAGGTTCCTTTTTTTTAGCGGATGTAGAAGAAAGAAAACCTCAAACACTTAAGTGTTTATTTTTTAAAAATTCTAAAAGTCTGCCTTTTTCTCTCAGTCGTGTTTTTAGAGATTGTACAGGTGAAGATCTTTCTTTAGCTTTCGATGATTTCCGTAAAAGATTTGTCAAAAAATATGCAGATAAAGCCTCTCTTATCACCACGGCTACTCCTTTAAAGTATCAAGGAGAAAAGGGGCGAGCAGTTATTAAGTGGCAGAAGGGTCATAGTTTGCAAGATAAGTATTGGAGTTATCTTGTGGATGATGACGGTGTTGAGAAACTTGTACAGTTAGATTTAAAAACAAGAGAGCAGGATGTTTTTAAGTTGTCAGAAAATGTGGCCCAAATTGAAAGAGCTTCTCCCTTTATGGATAAAAGAGAGGTTGTTCTGAGTTTAGAGAAAAGACCCATCAAAAAAGGGCTGGTGGTTGGGGCCCTTTTCAATCATGATGCTCGCATTATCCATAGGATTAATAAGAAGAAACAAAAGATGTCTTATTATTTACCTCTTTCAGAAACACAATATCTTTTTTTTCGTTATGAGAATTCGGCATGGTCACTTTATCTAGACTCAGATAAAAAAGAATCAGTAGAACAATTAGTTGTCATTTTTCCTTTTTTACTTAATTTAGGTTCTCCTCATTTTGTGAAAGATCAGGCCAAAACATATTTGGGGTTTACACTTAACTCATCCTATGAAGACAGTTATTCCTACCATCTTTTAAGATTAGGAAAGATTTTAAAATGGGATCAGAAGAAACGTATTTATAGGGTTAACTCGCAACAAGAAACAAAAATGTTAGCTGACACTATAGAAGTTTATAAAGATTCTTCTTCGATAGAATTTTTAGATACCTGTAAAAATAAGATAGTCCTTAAACGTGAGAATAAAGATCTTTTGATTTTAGAAGTCCCTACTAAAAAAACACATGAAATAGAACAGGTGGAAGGAAGTTATGTTGATAGTTTGCTGGACTTAAGATTGTCAGCTGACTGGGTGGTTGCTATTAGAGAAAATATTAAAACACCTATAGAAATTTTAGAGACATCCTGTGAGAAATTTTTACAAAATATTTCAGGTACTAAAACTAAAAAAACACAGGGAACTTCTATTGCCTCAGATGTGGGTTTGCAAAATGAAAAGATAAGAGATGAAAAGCTACAAGGGTTGGACAAGTCTCTTAGTTTAGAGAGTAAATCTTATCCTAAGCTTTCCCATTTTCGTCCCCATTATTGGATGCTTTTTTATAGCAGTAATAATGGCTTTGATCAGATTTCGGCTAATACAACACTTAATGACCCGTTAAGGATTCATACCTTTTCTTTAGGTGCATCTTATTATTTAGATCTTGCAAAAACAGTTCCAGATCTTTCTTATACTATGCGTATCGCTCGTAATTTTTTAACACTAGATTATAATCGCAGTTTTGCTCAAAGTAGTTTAGGGCGAGGTTATAATGAATTTTTAAGTAAAGAAGCTTCTTTTGGACGTCGAGCTTTCTTAGGAGGAGTCTCTTACGTTCCTAGTTTTTATATTTTAAATCAAGATACACAAGATTTTATATCCCATAGAGAAAGCTTACAGTTTGGTCTACAACAAACATTTAATTGGGATTCTGAACGAGTTGATAATTTTTTTGATAAATTCTTTTTCTCTTTGCGTTTACTTAACCAAAAAACTAAAAACTTTGAAAGTTTTTGGGGCGGAATGAGTAAATTAAAAACAGATTATAAGTTAGGAGATATATTAAGAGCAGAGCTTGCGGGGAGTTATGGTAAGTATGAGAAACGTGGCTTTGCTAGTGGTGTAATGTACGGAGGAGGAGCCACATCAAGCTTTGGCGCAGGAAATGTTTTTCATGAGTTCTATGCTCTGCCGCTGAATGATGTTTTTGGAAATGAAATTTCTGCAGGACGATTACAGTTTCAAACGCTTTTTTCTAAACCTTATCATGGAAATAAATTATTTCCTCTCTATTTTAAAGAATGGAGTTTGGTTTTAGGAGGGGAGGCCATCCATGGTGAACGTACTTTTTTTGATTCAAAAATTTGGAGAAATGAACTTTTCACGGCCATACAAGCTGGAGTTAATTTAAAAGCTGATATGTTTTATGCTTTACCTGTTGATTTAGATTTTTTAATCACTAAAATCACTAATAAATCTTCAGATGTTGGTTTTCTGCTTCTTTTTAAGAGTCAAATTTTTCCTTCAGGCCAACCTTAATTTAAAAACGTCATTAAACTGACAAAACATTAAAAAATCCGTCATAAAAGTGACAGAGTTAAATAC
>JAGOVR010000086.1 GCA_018060635.1 Bacteriovoracaceae bacterium | reverse complement strand
AATTAAACCTTTGAGTTAAATCCTCTATTCTAAATTCTAAAAAAGCATCAATGGCTTTTTCTACTTCTGGCATAAGTTCACTTTTTATAATTCTAAAAAAATTAATATCTTTTGTTTTTTCTTTATATTGCGCCACTAAGTCACCAACATTTCTGTTATGTTTTTTTCCTGTATAATACAAAGTGAAGCTCTTTAACATTAAACTATAATCTTTATCTAAGACAGTCAGCGTTCCTTCTCGATTTAAAATGCCTTTCTTTGTAAAAATAACTAACGGATCCATCCCTGAACTTTCACCATGAAAAAAAGATTCTAGAAAAGAAAGATCTTTTTTTAAATCCTCCAATTTTTCTTTTTTTTCTGCGTACTGATAATAAAGAGCGGCGATGAGTGCCCCTGAGCTTCCCAGTCCTACCCCTTGAGGGATAGTGGAAGAAAAAAAAAGACCTTTTTTTAAATCTTCTTGTAGTTTTTCTTGATTAAATATAAAAGGAATTCTCTGTTCTTGAATCCAATCAAACAAATGAAGAATCTCTTTATGCGATAATTCTTCTTCTGCATTACGTTTTTTTTTAATTTCTAAATGTCCTTGAAATTCCTCATAGGGAAATAATAACGCCGAGCTACCTTGTAAGACAGTATACTCCCCAAAAAGTAAAATCTTAGCAGGAAACGTGGGCCCTATAACTTGCATGGACCAACTCCGATCTCGTCATCAATTTGAAATTCAAAAAAAGAACTAAGCTCTTCTTTAATAAATCTTAAAACTTTTTCTTTTTCTTCCAAAGGATAAAGAAGATGAACATTTGGGCCTGCATCTAAAGTAAATGTCATCTTTATTTTATCTTGTGCGTTCATTATTCTATTTAAAATTTCCCACGTATGAGGTTTAAGTAACGTATAAGGAACTAAAGCTGTCAGCATGAGACTATGAAGGTGCAAAGCTTCTGCTTGCGCTATTTGTGTAAACTCATTCCAATTTCCTGTTTGTAGTATAGATATTAAATTTTTAGCATTTTTATTAGCTTCACTATAACGTGCGGATGCATAGGGATGCCCCTCCATACTTTGATGACCCTGACTACTCAATACCTTTTTTTCAGTGGGATCCACCACTAAAACGCTATCACAAATAGTTTGGAAGAGAGGATGAATATTTTTAAGAGGTGTAGCATATTCTAAACTCTCAAATCCCCACTCATTCCAGCCTGCATAAAGAGAACGGCAGGCACTTCCTGAAAAATTTCGGGCCAGCTTGGAAACTTCTTTTAAATCTAAACGTTCTTGTACCAAACTTTGAAGACATAAACTTAAAGCCGCTTGACTGGAAGCCGAAGAGGCAATCCCTGCCGAATGAGGAAATGTATTTTCACTCTCAATTTTTAATTTATAAGGAAGGTCTATCTTTTGAGTCTGTGCAAAAAATAAAACATTTTTTCTTATTTTATCTTCAAATTTTTCATGAAGCTTGCCTGCTAATAAAAAGTCTAAGGAGAATCTCTCTTGCGGTTCATAACTTAAGCTCATACGAGTCTTACAATTTTTTAGAGAAAAACTAACAGATACATTTTGAGGGATTTGATTTTCTTTTTTTCCCCAATATTTAATAATAGCAATATTAGAAGGAGCTTCCCATTCTATCTTTTTCATAGTGCAACCTCAGAGTACGGAAGAAGAATTTGTAGTCCGTGCTGTTTAAAAAAACTCTGAGTCTCTGTAAAACTTCTAAGACTTGTTACTAAGGCAAAATCACCGCCCCATGCGCCTAGCGATTTCATCTCTCCCCAAAAAGAAGAAAACTTTTCTTTTATTTTAGTTTTTTTCAAGTATGCACTCATAATTTCTTCATGTATCTTTATTAAGCTCTCAAAATTTTGTAACTGTTTTGTCTTTATCATATCAACAGTTAACTGTGAAATAACTCTTACTACTTCCTCGCTTCTCGTTATTTTATTTTTATATTCATTAATCGCTTTTTCTGTTTTTTCTTTTTTCCCTAAATAGAGGAAGTAAAGATGTTCCTTAAATAAAGGATCAAAGAAGGCTTTCTCCCAATGAGGATTTTCTTGTTTCTGATAAATAATACTCTCTTGCGATAAAGCACAAGCCACATCATAACCTGAACCCTCTTCTAAAGAGAAAAAAAGATCTAGGGCACTTACTTGGGCCCACTGAGAAATAAGGGCATAAAGAGTAGCACTGCTTCCCCAACCAAACTCTGGTGAGAATTCCAGTTTTGTTTCTACTTGATAGTCTCTACTTTCTTTTAAAAAAGTGGGATTTAATTTCTGTGCGTTAAAAATAATATGACAAATCTTATCATCAGTATTCGTTGGTTTCTTTTTATAATCAATTTCATAGGAAAGCCAAGCCTCATCATTTTCCTTTTTTGCCTGCAAAAAAATTTTACCTTGTTTTGTCTCTAATTCCCTGACATGAAGTGATTGTCCTTTTTTTAAAGGAATAGCCAAAGCTTTCGCCCCGTCTATCACAACATATTCCCCCGTCAGAAGTAATTTTCCATGGGCATAAAAAGTGTTCATGATTATTGAATATTACGAATAGTATTAAGAAAATCTCTCACGGTGGAGAAAGAAATTGTTTTACCCATAAAAAATTTCTGTGCCATAGATTGTTCATCTTTATTTGCGGCCAATTGATGTAAAATATTTAAAAGATGCAGTTGCATATGCCCACGTTGAATACCTGTGGTCACCAAAGCTCTCACCGCTGTAAAATGTTGCACCAGTCCTGTGGCGGCCATAATCATCATAAGTTCATTGGCATGAGGGCGACCTAAAAGTTCCAATGATGTTTGTGCTAACGGATGCAAAGATGTAACTCCACCCAAAGTTCCAACACTAAGCGGAAGTTCTAATCCAAAAATAAAATTATTATTTTCTATTCGTGCGTACGATAATCCTTGATATTGTCCCTCACGAGCCGCATAGGCATGGGCACCTGCTTCAATAGCTCTAAAATCATTGCCCGTAGCCAAGGCTACTGCATCCACTCCATTAAAAATTCCTTTATTACTAGTCACAGCCCTTTTCACATCAAACTTAGTAATACGAATGGCCTGTGTAAAACGCTCAGCAAATTCTTCAGCACTCATATAAACATCTGGCTTATCACCATAAGCAAAAGAACCTAACTCTTCGATAGAACAACGAACCTCTGCTCGCACCACACATTCAGGATTATAGTTAGTGAGAATGCACATGAGAATATCGGGATTTTTTTCTGTATCAGAAAATGAATCTTCTTGCATACAAGACTGAACAAATATTTTGGCCATAGATTCTAAAACCGTATTAATAAAGTTAGCACCCATGGCATCACAGGTTTCAAATCCTACTTCTAACTGATAATAGTTCGGCTCTTGACTATTATAATCTTTAAGCTCAATGGATAAAATTCCTCCACCTCTATTTTGCATATTTTTAGTAAGAGGATGCATTTCTTGAATAAATTTAATCTTATTTTTTTCAACAAAATGCTGTAGTTTTAAACTCTCGCCTTTCCACAAAAAATGAATTTGTCCATATTTTTTAGTAGAAAGAACTTGAGCAGAAATCCCTCCTCGTGCCATCCAAAATTTGGCCCCTGATGATGCCGCCGCTACGACAGAACTTTCTTCTATCACCATAGGAACATGATACATTTTCTCATTCACTAATAAATTAGGGGCAATGCTATAGGGCATATAATAATTAGTGATGGTATTTTCACTAATTTCATCAAAAGTCTTCTGCTCTTCAATGTCGCTATTCCAATATTTTTTTATTTTAGTAAAGCGCTCTTGCAAAGAACCTTCAAACTGGCTGGCCAACCACTTTAACTTTTCATCTTTCCCCATTTTAGAGAAGCCACAAACACTCTTAAGCATACTAGTCCTTAAGTCTTAAGAAGCTCCTTGCCATTTGTAGTCCTAAAAGTTCTTTTTCAATAAAAGATTCTAAAACCTCAGAAGAAATTTTAGCTTTTTCCAAAAAAGCATAGGCCTGTCCATAAACTGCAGAAACTCTATTTTTATGATGAAAGGAAGCTAACTTGCTTAAAAGATAATGGCCATCTAAAAATGACTTAATGCCTCCTGAAATAACAAGGTCATGACTTTTTGCGTTATTAGAGGTAATTTGTTTAATCATCTCTATCATTTCTTCGCAACTATGCCCAACGTAAGAAAGGGCCTCTTCTCCTTGAATTTGGGAGGATTTTCGTTTTATTTCTAGTAAGGAAAAATTGGTTCCACCAAAACCGGCCAGTTCAATCCCTTGCAAAGGAAGTTCCCATAAACTTTTAAGGCTTTCTGGGCCAAAACCATGCCCCACTTCTTTGACAACTACAGGAAACGAAACTTTATCTAAAAAAATTTTTAAGGTTTCTAAAGGAGTTTTTAAAAATCGATCACCCTCTGGTTGAAGCCATTCTTGTAAGGGATTGATGTGAATAATCAAACCATCTACTTCTAAGTTTTTAATCATTTCTGTTATTTTTTTTATCCCTTCTCTAGAAAGATTTTGCTCTACTTGAGCAATTCCCAAATTCGCATAAAAAGGCAGATCATCTCCAATCACAGAACGAAGCTTAAAATCTTTTGCGTATTTTTTTTCTTGTAAAAAAATACGACAGGAACCTAGCCCCATCCCCATGCCAAATTTTTTACACGCACGGGCCAAGCGTACATTTAAAATTCCTGCCATCTTGGTTCCACCCGTCATACTAGAGACCCAAAGTGGTGCTTTAATTTTTTTTCCTAAAAAAGGTTGTTCTACTTGAGTTAAACTTAAGGGATGAGTTCCTAAGAGAGGTTCATAATTAAAACGCTCATCCTTTAAAATAGAAGCCGTTTGAGATGTACTCACTAAATCTAGATGATCTTTTTTGCGTTTAGAAGTCATAATGCCTTTAAAGAAGAAATAACTAAAACAAACTCTCGTTTAAACTGAGTTATATTTAATAAAGCTTCGTTTACATTGCCATAAAAATATTCTTGTGTCGGCAAATTTAAATCCATTCCCACAAATAGAAAACGCTTAAGATTGAGAATCTTAAGCTCCTCTAAGAGTTTTTTTAATCGATAGGGAGTGTCCATGAGAATAATGGTTTCAGAATATTTTAATATCTTTTGTAAATATTTCAACCTTTCCTCACTTTCTACAGGAGGAAAACCTGCAAAGAAAAATTGCTGATGCGAGAAACCACTTAAGACCAATGCCAGCATAGTAGAATTAGGAAAAGAAGAACAGGTAATATTTATTTTTCTCTGGTGACAGAGTGTTACTAAATCTTGACCAGGGTCGCAAAAAGCGGGAAGGCCTCCATCACTTAAAAGAAAAACATTCTTTCCTTTTTCTATTTCTTGCACCAAAGATGGAGCTAATATTTTTTGTGTATGTTCATTAAACTCTACAAAATGTTCAATCATTTCTCTAGGAAGTCCCCATCTAATCCAACGCCTCCGTGCGACTTTATGCTCTTCTACAGCAAAAATATTTTGCTCAGGATGCAAACAAGCCTCAATTAATAAGCTCAAAGCCTGAGGTTCTAAAATTCCCTCTTCATCCAAGGGAGTGGGAATAAGATATAACTTTTTTTTCATTTTATTTGTTCCACGTAAATAGCGGAACCAGCAGGGATTGCGCCCTTGCGCGGAATCAAAAGGATGCGCTCCCCTTCTAGCTTCTGTAACTTTTCTCCTTGTGTATTTTGCATAAAATCTAACACAATATTTTTTTCTTTTCCTTGAGGAGTTATTACGTGCAATGTCTGGCCTAATTGTAAATTAATCTTATGATTCTTAACTAAAATATAAAGCGGCTCTGCAGGATCGCCATCTAAAACAACTCCCACAAAAAAAGCATCTAATCTTTGTGTATGAGAGTTTTTAAGTCTTGAAAATATTTTATCTGTCTGATTACTGCGAAAAAAACTTTGCATTGTACTCACAGGATACTGCTCTTTAAGCTCTTGGGGATTTGCGAGTAATTTCAAAAGAGATTTATCTTTCCCAAAGCGTAAATCAATGCGAACAAAATCCATACCCATACTGTCCAATTCCGAAATCTTATCCATTAAGAAAAAATCTTTGGTATGAAACATAAAAGTTCCATGACTATTTTGAATAACAGGAAAACCTTTATGAGGACTTTCTTCACTTGCGGCAAACTGTTCTTGAGAAATTTCGAGAGGAGACAAAAGCTTACGAGGGCTATAAAAAAGTAAAATCCTTCCTAAAGATAAAATCTCTGTCTGCACACCCCTCTCATGAATGGACTTCACATATTGACCAAGAATTTCTTGGGGTAATTCTAAAGATAATATCACTCGCTCTAATTGTTTTCCCCAATAGTCACATTGGGTTAAAATACTTTTCAAATTATGATGAGCATTTTCTAAAATTAACTGTATTTTTTTATCTGAAAAATGTTGTTTTATAAACTGAGCAGAGCCCATATCT
>JAGOVR010000008.1 GCA_018060635.1 Bacteriovoracaceae bacterium | reverse complement strand
CCGATACTGGCTTCTTTTCCATTGGTAATATAATTTTTAAGCCCAGAAATTTCAAAAAAATCACCTTTATCTTCAGCATAAGTTTTTAAACTTCCCGCATCTGAACCTGCATTAGGTTCGCTTAGACAAAAACAACCAATGGCTTTTCCTGAAGCTAAGAGTGGTAAGTATTTTTTCTTTTGTTCTATGTTTCCAAAATTTAAAATGGGCCACACACACAAAGAGTTATGAGCAGAAACTAAAACACCTGTCGAAGCACAACCGCGAGAAATTTCTTCCACAATCAAAGCGTAATTGATGTAATCAAAACCAGCACCACCAAATTCTTCTGGAATAAAAATACCAAAAAAACCATTCTCTGCTAGTTTACTATAAAGATCAGGTGAAAAATGAGCTTCTCGGTCATAAACCGAAGCAAAAGGAACCAACTCGCTATCTGCAAAGCGAGCCGTCATCTCTTTTATTTCTTTTTGTACGTCATTAAGTATCATAAGAAAAATCCTCTATCTTCCTAAGAACTCTGGTTTAGTTTTTTGTATAAAAGCCGTTGTCCCTATTTGCATATCTTGTGAATTAAAAAGATCTGAAAACTCTTCACGCTCTTTAGAAAGACCTTGAGCCATATTCAAATCAACACCTGTGTTCAAAGCTTTTTTAGCTAATTTAATAGCCAAAGGAGAATTCTTTTTAACCTCAGCAAAAAAAGTTTGTTCTATGTGCTCTAACATCTCTTGTTTATTTTCATAAATTTTCAAAATAATTCCAAGTTGTAAGGCTTCCTGCGCTTCTATATTTCTGCCTGTATAAATAAGTTCCCGAGCTTTATGACGTCCCACTAGTCGTGCCAGTCTTTGCGTTCCGCCAAAGCCTGGAATAAGTCCTAACTTAACTTCAGGCAAACCAAAAAGGGCCTGCTTAGTGGCTACGGCAAAATCACAAGCCAGTGCCATTTCACATCCGCCGCCTAAAGCATAACCATTAACAGCGGCAACTATGGGAGTGGGAAAATTTTCAATGATGCTACTTAAATCTTGCCCTAGGCGAGCAAATTCTAACGCTTGCTGGGCGTTCATTTTTTGCATCAAAGCGATATCTGCACCCGCAATAAAGGCTTTCTCTCCTGACCCTGTCAAAATAAGACCTCTTAACTCTAAAGGATTTTTTTCTACCTTATTTTTTAAATCAGTAAAAAAAAGTGTAAGCTCTTTCAGAACTTGTTCATTTAAGGCATTAAGCTTCTCAGGGCGATGAATAGACAAAATCCCTACCCTATCTTGAAATTCATATTGAAGAAAATTATAATTATTCATAAAGATAAAATCCTTTCTTATTTTTTTTACCTAATCTTCCAGCGGCTACATACTGCTTTAAAAGAGGGCATGGGCGATATTTAGTATCACCTAATCCTTCATAGAGAACATTCATAATAGCAAGACAGGTATCTAGACCTATGAAATCAGCTAACTCTAAAGGGCCCATGGGTTGATTAGTTCCTAGTTTCATAGCCTGATCAATATCAACAATAGAAGCAATTCCTTCATAGTGAGTATAAATCGCTTCATTAATCATAGGCATAAGGATTCGGTTAACAGCAAAGCCTGGAATATCTTTAGCTGAAACAAATATTTTACCCATTTGCTCCGCAACTCTTTGCACTTCTTTGAAAGTAGCATCACTGGTTTCTAATCCTCGAATTCCTTCCACTAATTTCATCACAGGAACTGGATTCATAAAATGCATCCCTGCAACTTGAGTGGGACGACCTGTTTGCGCCGCTATTTCTGTAATAGAAATAGAAGAAGTATTCGAACATAAAATGGCAGACTTTTTCATCATTTGATCAAATTGCTTAAACAGATCAAATTTTAATTTCTTATCTTCAGGAATAGCTTCAATGGCAAGATCATAATCGGAAGCTTTTGCAAGATCAGGACTTACTTTTAAACGAGACAACGTCTCATCAATAAATGTCTGATTCCACTTACCTTTTTCCAAACCTTTAGAAAGTTGCTTTTTGATAAAATCCAAAGAAAATTGTAACGCTTCGGTAGAAGCATCGCAGAGTAAAACATTAAATCCTGCACTAGCCGCCACTTGAGCTATCCCACGCCCCATTTGCCCCGCTCCCACCACCACTACGGACTGCGTTATTTGCGTCATGAAAAAATTCCCCTTAAAAAATAATTTCTTGCTATGGGTATTAACAAAAAAATTATCTCGGAGCAACTTTAAATCCTATAAAGTACTTGCGAAAACAGTAATTTACTTTTATAACACTGTGACTCAAATATTTTGAAACAAGGAGTGAGCGTTGGCGAATCATAAATCGGCAGAAAAAAGGGCCAGACAAAACATTAAGAGAAATGCTCGAAATAAAGCAAAAAGTTCTCGAGTAAAAACAACCATTAAAAAACTTAGAGAAGCTCTTGTAGCTAAAGATAAAACTAAAGCTCAATCTCTGCTTATGGAAGCGCAATCACAATTAGCAAAACTTTGTAAAACAAATATTGTTAAAAAGAAAAATGCGAGCCGTAAAACATCTCGCTTAGCCGCCGCTTTAGCAAAAATCTAAATTTATGATAAAAAAACTTCTTTTCTTACTATTAGCATCTCTTCTACTTACAGGTTGTGGGGTTCGTTCTATCCCTCAAAGTCTTAACCAAATGGAAGCTGACTGGGCAGAAGTTTTAAATCAGTATAAAAGACGTAATGATCTTATTCCTAATTTAGTAAATACTGTTAAAGGTTACACATCTCATGAACGTGAAACACTAGAAGCTGTGGTGAATGCTCGTGCGAAGGCTTCCCAAGCAACTATTGATGCAAGTTCTCTTACTCCTGAAAAAATGGCCGCTTTTGAGAAAGCACAAACAGAGCTTTCTAGTTCTTTAGGAAAACTCATGGTAGTGGTTGAACGCTACCCTGATCTTAAAGCTTCTGAAAACTTTATGGCACTTAGCAGTCAATTAGAAGGAACAGAAAACCGTATAGCCATCGCTCGCAGACGTTATATTGACGCTGTTAAAAACTTTAACAACCTTATTACGGTCTTTCCTACCAATATTACGAACTCACTTTTCTTCAAACATCAGAAGAAAGAACAACTTTCCTCTGCCACTGAAAGTGAACAAGCTAATCCTCAAGTTAAGTTTTAAATGTTAAAGATCTTATTTTCTTTTTTCTTCTTTTTGCCTTGTTGGGCACAAGTCACTATTCCTTCTCTGGTTTCTCCCGTAGAAGATCATGCCCTCTTTTTAAGTCCTGAAGAAAAAAAGGGACTTGCAGACAAAATTTTTAGTATTTATGAAAAAGGTGGCCCTCAAATTCAAATGCTCTTAATCGAAAGTTTACAAAATGAACCTATTGAAAATTTTTCTATGCGGGTAGCGGAAGTTTGGAAGCTAGGGAGTAAAGAAAAAGGTAATGGGATCTTATTAGTAGTAGCAAAAAATGATCGAAAAATACGCATTGAAGTAGGCGGCGGAATTGAGGGAACACTGACTGATCTTGAGTCTTTTAAAATTATTCAAAATATTTTAAAACCAGCCTTTAAGAAAAATGCCTATGCTGAAGGCTTGCAAACTTTTTTAACTCACTTAGAATACTTATTCTTACAAACTGCTGAAAATCAAATTCCTACGATTCCTCCTACTTTTAAAAAATACTCTCCCTTTCGAGGTATTTTAAATCTCTTGGCTTTTTTTGTTCTCATTATTCTTTATCCTTTTTACACTCGAAAGTTAGGTAAAAATATTTTTACTCGTGGCATTTATATGGCCGCCTCTTTTACCCTTTTAGCTTTTCTCTTAGGATTCTCTCCTGCCAAAAATGAAAGTTTTATTCTCGTGGGACTCGCTGGTTTTGTCATAGGCCTCATTGGCCCCAATAACTTACTCCTGATCTTTCTCTATGGTAATGTTTTAGGAAGAAGTCGTTATGGTTCAGGTTCTTCTGGCTCGTCTGGTTCATCTTGGGGTGGTGGCGGCGGCGGTTTTAGTGGTGGTGGATCTTCAGGAGGTTGGTAAAAATGAGTTGGAAAAAAAATATTTTAAATGCTCAACAAGAAAAAAAAATGGCAGAACTTATCCTGCAATTTGAGAATAAAACACAAACAGAATTAGCTATTTGTATTGCTAAAAAGTGTGACCCTTACCCTGCGGCAACGCTACGTTTTGCCTTCTTATTTATGCTGACTCTTTCTTGTGTTACACTTCTCTTTATTCCTTCTCACTCTAACCCGTTTCTCTTCCTCTCTTTGCAAACGGCTTTTTTTCTAGTTGGAATGATCTTAGGTCATTTTTCTTATTTTAAATCTCTTTGCCTTTCTGCTAAAGAAGTACACAGAGAAGTGGATGAAAAAGCTTTTGAAATTTTCTGTCAACAAGAACTGTATCGCCTTGATCAAGGTGCTTGCATCTTTATCATTACTAGCTCCTTGGAACGCACCATGCGTATTCTTATTAATAAAAATCTAAGTAAAAAAGTATCTCCTGCCATGCTAGATATGTGGGCAAAACAATTTAGTAAAAAAATAAAACAGGATACTTTTTTTAATGCTTTTACTGACATCATAACAGAGATTGAAAATAACTTAGAAAAAAGTGTTGAAGAGAAAACAGCACCACTCTCTCATACTTCTCAGATATGTAATAAAATAACATGGCTAAACTAAAATAAATATCCTAAGAGAAAAGCATACTTGGTTTCTTCTAATTTAGAATGACCTTTCAAATGGCTCAAACTCCAAAACGATTCTAAAAAGATTCCTCGATATAAATACTGTCGTAAACGAGCCGTATAATTAATTCCTGATAATTGCCCCTGATCCTGTCCATTCTTTAACTCTGAATTTCCCCAAATAGCAGGACCTACACGAATCCCCATAATTGTTTTTCTCTGATTTAATAATTCTAAATCAAAATCTACTCCTAATTGTGCCCATAAAACATTATTAGTCTTTACAATCAATTGTGACAAACTATCGACAAATGTATGGGAAAACACTTCATAACTTATATCCAAAAAAGGGCTCACATGAGCAACTACTTGGCTTTTTTCTATGCGCACATGAGCATTCCAATCATACGAAATATCATATCCCTGTTTAAAACTATTAATTTGGTGATAAAGGCCCCACATTCCAAAACGCCAAGGACTTGGAACTCTTTTTTTATAAAAGAAAACCCCTGTCATAATTCCCACTGATGATTTTTTACGAGTCTTCACTTCTATGGCATTTTTTTCGTCCACAATATCACTACTTAAAATAGTGTAAGCTATCTCAAAGTCGGTAACGAAAGTACTATCTTTTTTCTCCCCCATGGATTCCATATAGTTTTCTTGTAATTTTTCTTGAGATTTTTGATCCTGCTCATTTTGCACATCTTTTTCTTCCTCTGTAGAAATATCAGCCGAAACATAATTAGGAATAAAAGGAGAGAGAGCATATTCTAAATTAATTTCAGTTCCACTTCTCACTTTAGTCCAATCTTTGATATTGGGGTTCCAAGCAGGAAGTGCTGTAAAAAACCATTCTTCCCCCATATAATGACGATGATCTTTGGTAAATTTATCTTTAAGTGATTGTTCTAAGCTAATGTCAGAAGCATGAATATACTTTTCAATACTAAGCTCTTGAGCAAGTGCACAAGTCACAATAAAAAAAAGAAATAGCGTCTTATAGATCATTAAGATCTATTCTATAGACTTTTCATCGGTAGGCCAAGAGTCTCAAGAGCCTTATGACAGATTAATTTGTACTAGGATTTCCTGTGTTTCCTACAGGTCCTCCCCCTTGATTAGGAGGTGAAGCTAAGTGACGCTCCTTAATACGATTGTATGTTTCACAAGGACTTTTTCCACCATTCGTACTGGGTTGATAGTCTCCTGTGTAGGTATTTATTCCAACACCCACATGACACTTATAAGAAGAATCAACTGAAAGATTACTCTGACTTCCAATCATACCCACTGATGAACCTGTATCTATATCTAAAGGAGGTTCAATATTTCCCACTGACCCACTTCCTGTATTAACTGTGCCACTACCACTTTCTATATCTAAAGGAGTCCCGACATCTCCTAATGCGGTTCCACCTCCTGACAATGATCCTCCTCCCGAGGATAAAACACTGGAGCCGCCAGAGGAAACTCGTGTCCCTGATTGAGCGAAGAGAGACATACTAGAAACTAAAACGAGTAAACATAAAACGTGCTTGATCATAAAAAATCTCCTATTCACAAATTTGTATTATATTTCCTGCGGGACAAGTCCTGCACCACCCAAACCATAAAGGAGAGGGATTAGGATTATTAGATGTAGGGGTCGGCGTCCAACTATTTACTTCGAGTAAAGTTCCTGTGCAAACTCCTGCAAGAGCCGCAACATTAGCTCCATGAACTTCATAATCATTACAAAAATTAACCATCACTTGAAAAGTTCTTTTCATATTTTTAGGGCCTGTGAAAGGAGCTGTCTTTTCAAAATAAGCATTTAATGTCACGTACCCTCGACCATAATTAAAATTTCCTAGTGTGGCATTCGTATCCACAATAACAGATGAAGATAATGTAAATGTTGGAGTGATTCCATCTTTACTCACCCCTCCTAAAATTCGACTTAACCCATCGGAGCTCTTCATGGCTGGAACGACTGTTTCTGCCTGTCCTGTAGAAGGAATAATCGATAAGCTTCTGAGCGTAGCCGTACAAGAAGCACGATCTGATAATAATCGATTTATTTCATCTAAGTTATGAGTTAACTGCGCATTTTTCATCACTGCTTTCTCACTTTTATGTTGTTCCTGTAGAAGATACATAAAAATAAGAGCTGTTGCTCCTATGATAGCAATAGAAATCATAACTTCGATCAGAGAAAATCCTTTGGAACCATTTTGAACTTTTTGCTCTTTTCTTCTCATGTCTTAATAACCTCTTCATTTTCAAATCCCATTCATTTTAGCATGTCTCTCTCTTTTACGATTATACTTCTAAGTTTTTATTAAAAAGATTTTTGTTTTAGATAACATTGTCTTTTCAATAACTTAGAGTTATAAAAGGGCTCTATGATAAAAACTCACTGCCTTATTTTTTATACAAAGAAAGAAAGCTTATGGACTTAACGACTTCTCCCTTAGAATCCTTAAGTCATTTAGCAGAAAAATCTCCTATTAACTGGAATCTCGTTCTTTTTTCCTTAGAGCAAAATCCCATTACAGTAAAACATCTCCTTCTAACCCTCCTTTCACTTTTTATAGGATTTAAAGTTGCAAAATATTTAAGTAAAAAACTAGCAGAGCGAGTACAAAAAAAAAGACTCTTGGATAAAGGAGCTGTTGCTACTTTGCAAGTTCTCTCTTTTTATTTTTTATTTGCATTGGTGGTTTTGTTTTCTTTTTATATCGGCCACATCCCTCTAACTTTTTTCACAGTCTTTGGAGGAGTACTAGCTATTGGGTTAGGATTTGGAAGTAGAAATATTATCAATAACTTTATTAGTGGACTCATTCTCATGTTTGAACGCCCGATTAAAGTAGAAGATTTTATTTCAGTAGAAGGTCAGCAGGGATTCGTAGAATATATTGGCGCACGTAGCACCAGAATTCGCACAGCTAACAATACTTATATTATTGTTCCCAATAGTATCTTATTAGAAAAAAGTGTTTTTAATTTGAGTTTTCATGAATATCGTATTCGTACTAATGTCACAGCAACCCTCTCTTACCAATGTGATCCTCAAAAAATTTATCGTATCTTTGAGCAAGCTCTTCGAGAGGAACAAAATGTGCTCCAAGATCCTCCCCCTGCTATTTTTTTTAATGAGTTTGGCGTTAATGGAATGGAATTTGAAGCTCTTTTCTGGGTCAAGCTAGCTGATGATATTTCTAGAAAAGAAATTCAAAGTAACCTGCGCTTGAAACTTTTTAAAATGTTTCAAGCGAGCAACATCCAAATTGCTTATCCCCAACTGGATATCCATCTAGAAAAAAATTAAAAATTATTTTTTAAGCTGGCTTCTTTACGAAAAGAGAACAGGTGCCATTAGGATCAACATAAGCTGTCTCTCCCCCTTTCTTAAGCATTTTACATTTTGCTTTACCTAAAGCGGCATCAAAAGTTTCTTTTTGATAATGCATACAAGCTGAACAAAGTTTTCCTGCTTTTTTACTGGCGTCAGAAGCTACGGCTTCATATTTAAAGCTTTTAAAAAGTTCCTTAGTGGCTACTAATTTTTGTCCTGCGGCGGCTATAGCCCGACCTGCTTTAAAGACAGCTCCCGCTATCACTAAACCTAAAAGTCCTTTTAAAAAATTACGTCTTGTTGATTGCTCGCTCATATATGCTCCTTTCTATTTATTAAACTTTATGTTTTTGGTGAATATGATCTTTGTCTTGCTCTTTTCTTTTCTTTATTTGAGTTTCTACTTTTTCTAAAACATCATCAAAGGTTTTGTAGAGATCATCATTACTACCTTTTGCATGATAGGTATGACCTTGGGCGGAAACGTGTAGTTCACTGTGATGCTCCCCTCCTTGCACCATACAGGTCCAAGAAACATCAAAATCTGCTGGTAAAAACTTCTCTAGCTTACTACTTTTTTTACGAATCATACTATCGAGAGCTTCTGTATGATCTAGATGTTTAAAATTAATTTTAATATTCATTAGGAAACTCCTACTAGTTATTGTCTAATAAAAAAGGTAGAAGCCATTATAGCTTAAAAAGAGAGAAAAAACGAGGGAGAAAAGAAGATGAAACTTACATTTTTAGGTGGTGCAGGAACCGTGACTGGAAGCAAAACACTTATAGAATATCACAATAAACGAGTTCTTGTTGATTATGGGCTCTTTCAAGGGCCTAAAAAAATTAGGGATTTAAATTGGACTCTGCAAATTGACCCTCATACTATTGATGCAATTCTCTTAACCCACGCTCACGTAGATCACTGTGGAGCGCTTCCTTTACTGGTTAAAAATGGACTGAAGTGTCCTATTTATTGCTCATTAGGTACAGCAGATCTTCTAAAAATTATTCTCCTCGATTCTGCTCACTTACAAGAAGAAGATGCTCGTTATGCTAATGAGAGTGGACATTCTCATCACAAACCAGCACTTCCCCTTTATACCATAGAAGATGCTCAAAAAACGCTCAATCTCATACGTCCTTTACCTCTGAATCAGTGGCATACTATTAAAGATAATTTTGGCTTTCAACTGATTCGTTCAGGACATATTCTGGGTTCCACTTTTGTACAACTAAGCTTTGAAGAAAATAATGAATCTCGCCTCATTACTTTCTCTGGAGATTTAGGCAGTGATCGCTTACAAGTCATCAAAGGGCCTAGTGCTATTTTAGAAACAGATTATTTAGTGATGGAAGCTACCTATGGAGATCGTATTCATCCTAAAACCAGCATTGAAGATGAGCTTCTTCAGCTGGTACAAAAAATTTATAAGCAAAAAGGAGTCTTAGTTATTCCTGCCTTTAGTGTGGGTAGAACACAAGAAATTCTTTATTATCTGCAAAAACTTGAAAGTAAAAATTTGATTCCTCATATTCCTACTTATTTAGATAGCCCTATGTCACTAAATGCCACTCAAATTTATCTAAACCATCCTGAAGAGCTTAAATTAAATTTAGAAAAGGATAACTTCTCGGCTCCTTTTAATACTTCTCTTTTTAAAGCTACCCGAACAACTTTAGAGTCACAGAATTTAAATGCACAAGAAGGCCCCATGATTATTATTTCAGCCGCTGGTATGCTGACAGGTGGGCGTATATTACATCATTTGAAGAGACGTTTGCCTGACGCCAACAATGTGGTTCTATTTGTAGGTTATCAACCTGAAGGAACTAAAGGACGCCTTCTACAAAACGGAATTGATACTTTAAATATTCACCATACTCCCGTTGCGGTAAAGGCCAGTATTGCAACCATTCAAGGTTTTTCTGCTCATGCTGACTGTGGGGAAATTATCACGTGGATGAAACACTTGGTTCGTGCTCCTAAGCAAGTTTTTCTCAACCACGGGGAAGAAATGGCCCTTGAAAGTTTAAAGTATCGTATCGAAAATGAACTTAAATTTCCTACGACTGTTGCTAAAATGAATGGGGTCTATTCGCTTACTTAATTTTTTAGTTTTTTAACATACTTTTTAGTTTTTGTAGCTCTTGTTTAACATCGGAAGGAAGGTCGGTGCCACGAGAACCAGTAAAAGAGAAAATAGTATGTTCTTCATATTCTTTATAGCACTGTTTTGCTACAGGAGACTGCGAATAATGAGTCACACACTCTTTTAAATACAGATCAGCTAAAGAGTAAAAATAACTAAAATTTAAAGCTCTATCACACAGAGAGAGAAAATAAAGAATAGAAGGAATTTGCTCTACGGAAGCCTTTTCCGCATAGGTGTAAAGAAGCTTCGATAATCTTAAATAAAAGATTTGTTCTTTATCTGCCTGTAAAGCAAAGTCACTGGAAGATAAATCTAATTTCTGCTCAAAATGTTTGGAAATAAAAGAGCTCAAACTCGCAAAATCTTTTTGGGCCAAGAGAAGTTCATCTTTTTTAATCCATTCATTAATCCCTACTATCCAGCCTTCTACAATCTTAGCGTTAAAAGGATAAAGCTTTCCTGACTTAGAATAGTTTTTAAAAAAATCTAAAGCTTCTTTGGGTTTTTTATCCATTTGAATGAGAACAGCTAAAACTCTGCGTAAGGCACCTAACTGTATTTGCTCATCCACTGATTTTTCATTTAAAACTTTGGTATAAACCTCTACGGCCTCATGATAACTTCTGGTCATATAGAGATATTCTGCATATTCAAAATCGTGAGAAAAAGTTTCTGCGGACATCTGTTTAAAAATATGTCGCTCTTTTTGATCTTGGGTATGACAAGAAATACAAAGACTCGGAATATTTTTAAGCATCTTCTGCGCAAATTCATTAGGATTTTTTTGAGTCACTGTATAGAGCTGGGCTAAATAATCATCGATAACTTGTGAAGATATTTGAAAAGCTACATTTTTCTTATCAAAATGAGGCTTAGCTGTATGAAAAAGATCTTTAATATCTTTTATTTTTTGAACGATTAAATCTTTATTTTTTTGTTCTTGAAATTTTTTTTCATTAAACATATAGGGAAACAGATCACTTAAATTTTGCTCTATTTGGCGCATAGTCTGGTTAAGGGATACCCCCTCCCCTTGGGGTTTCTTTTGACAAGAAAAAAGGCAAAAAATACTTACTAAAATACTGAAAAGAAACAAAACTTTTTTCATAATGAGATCTCCTGCTTAAAAAGGTACACGCTTTACCCATTTTGAGCAATTTTTTTAAGCTTTTTTACTTAGCTTTTTTGTGCTCTCTCATTGCTCTTAAGTATCTAAAGTGGTATGTACATAGCTCTTTTCAATAATAACTTTAAGGAATTTCAAATGGTACCAAGCTTTTCTCGTCTTAAAAATTTAGCCATTGTGGCCCACGTGGATCATGGTAAAACAACTCTGGTGGATGGTCTGCTTCGCCAATCGGGCGCTTTCAGCGAACGTGCTGAACTGGTTGACCGAGTGATGGACTCAGGAGATTTAGAAAAAGAGCGCGGAATTACTATTAAAGCTAAAAACTGTGCGGTTTATTGGAAAGATACCAAGATTAATCTTTTGGATACTCCCGGCCACGCTGACTTTGGTGGGGAAGTAGAACGATCTCTGATGATGGTGGACGGAGTTATTCTGTTAGTAGATGCGGCGGAAGGACCTTTGCCTCAAACTCGTTTCGTTCTACAAAAAGCTATGGAACGCAATATTAAAATTGCTGTGGTAATTAATAAAATTGATAGATCAGATGAACGTACAGAAGAAGTAAAAAAAGAGGTAGAAGATCTTTTGATTGAGCTAGCCACTTCTCTTAATATGGATAATTTTGACTTAGAACTACCCTTTCTTTATGCCTGCGCAAAATTAGGATGGTCAACCAATGATCCTAAAGTAAAAGGGGAAAATCTTCACCTTATTTTGGATCTCATGGTTTCTGATTTTTTTCCAACACCACCTATTAATCCTGGAAATGGGTTGCAAATACTTGTGACTAACCTTTCTTACTCTCCTTATCTTGGACCTCTTTTCATTGGAAGAATTCAAAGAGGAATGATTAAAAAATTAGGTCAGTACACTTGGGTAGGAGAAAAAAAACAAGCTAACTTTAAAGTCACCGCTGTTAATGTTTTTGATTCACTCAAGCAAGAAGAAGTGGAAGAAGCTCATGCGGGAGAAATTATTATTGTCGCAGGTTTAGAGAGTGCGCAAATTGGAGACAGTATTTGTTCTACTGATAATGTAGAACCTCTTGAGCGTATCTATGTGGATCCTCCCACTGTTTCTGTGCAAGTTTCTGTCAGCACCTCTCCTTTTTCTGGAAAAGATGGTGAGTATTTAACTTCTCGGAAACTTGAAGAGTTTTTAATCGAGGCTTGTCGCTTAAATGTTTCTTTAAAATATGAACAAACCGAAGATCCTAAAGTTTTTATTCTTAAAGGAAGAGGTGAATTACAACTTGCCATCTTCTTTGAAGAACTTCGTCGTAAAGGTTTTGAGTTCATGTTTTCTCGCCCTGAAGTGGTTTTGAAAAAAGATGAAGCGGGTCAAACCTTAGAGCCTTTTGAAAAAGTATCTCTGGATATTCCTACGGAATTTATCGGTGCTGTTACTGAAAAATTAGCTATTCGTAAAGGGAAGATGGAAAATATGTTTCCTTTGGGTGAAGGGCGTACACGTTTAGAATTTAGTATTCCTTCCCGTGGGCTTATTGGTTACCGAACTCTTTTTCTCACTGACACAAAAGGATCAGGACTTATGTCCTCTTATTTTACGGGATATCAGCCTTTTTTAGGCTCGATGCTTTCTCGTCAAAATGGAGCACTGATTTCTGACCGTACGGGAAAAACCACTCCTTATGCTCTTTACAATTTACTTTCTTCGGGAAAACAATTTGTGCGACCTGGGGAAGATGTGTATGAAGGGATGGTTATTGGAGAATCCACTCGTAGTAATGATTTAAACTTAAACGTTTGTCGTGAAAAACATTTAACTAGCGTACGTACAGCTGGTAAAGACGAAAATATTATTCTGCCTCCTATTCCTGATAGAACACTCGATTGGGCCCTAGATTGGATCGAAGATGATGAGTGGGTAGAAGTAACTCCAAAAAATATTCGCATTCGTAAAAGAGATCTGAAACAGGGTGATCGGTCAGTTATTCGAAAGTAAATTTAAAACTGATTTGTTCTTAACAGAACTAAAGTACACGCATTCTCTACTGAGATGCCCTTCGCTTTTAACTTTTGCGAAAGCTCTTCATTTTCTGCCCCAGGGTTGAAAATAACTCGCGCTGTTTCTAAAGCCAAAATATCGGCAGATAGAACGTCAGATAATTTTTTTCCAACATACATGGTAAGCGTATCCACCTTTCCTATGTCTTTTAAAGAAGTATAAACTTTGTGTCCTTCCACCTGCTCTAGCCGTGGTGCCACTAAAACGGTTTCATGCCCATGTTCTGACAACATCTTAAAGGCCTTATAAGAATATCTTTCTGGATTATCTGAGGCCCCTAAAATTGCTACACGTTCTTTTTTCATATTTTTCCTTTTTCTAAAGTTTAGCAAAAAAAGTATGATGAGGACATGAAAGTTTTTTATGATCCTTCGTGGCATGTTGATCTCTCTGAATTTGGGATTGGCATTCCTTTGCTTAAAGATCGCTTTCAAACTTGCTTTGATTATTTAAAGCAGAAAAACTTTTCTTCTGCTTGGCATTTTCAGGGAGATTTAGAAGACATCCATCAGGAAGATTTATTGCGTGTACATGATGCTACTTATATTCAAAATCTTTTTTCTTCTTCCCAAAAAAGTGATTTAGAAATCATGCGAGCTTACGAGCAGACATCTTCCCATGAAAAACTAAGAAATGTTCTGCCTTTTCATCTAAAACAAGTGCAGGCCACTTATACTGCGGCAAACTTAAGCCTTACAGAAAAATATTGTTATGTTTTAGGTGGTGGTCATCATCATGCTATGAAAACTCACGGCAGTGGTTTTTGTCTTTTAAATGATATCGTGATTACTTTGCGTAAATTACAAAATGAAAAAAAAATAAAAACAGCATGGGTGATTGATGTTGACGCTCATAAAGGAGATGGAACAGCCGCTCTTACCTATGAAGATAAAAGTATTAGTACGCTAAGTATCCATATGCAACATGGTTGGCCCCTTAAAAATCCTGATATTTCCCTTCCTAGCACTTTAGATATCCCTATTGCTGAAGGAGATGAAGAATTTTATCTCCCCAAATTACAAGAAGGTTTAGAAATATTATGGCAGATTCATCCGCATCCTGATTTGGTTATTATTGTGGATGGCAGTGATCCTTATGAAAAAGATACACTAGAGAGTGCGATGCTTTTAAAACTATCCAAGGAAGATTTACTAAAACGTGATCTCCTCATTTACAATTTTTTGAAAGAGAAAAATATTCCTCAAACTTATGTAACTGCGGGTGGATACGGGCCGTATGTTTGGGAAATTCATGCACAATTTTTAGAAAAAATCTTAGCGTAATACTCATCTATTTTTTTCTCTTGCAATATACGTAAAAGATACGTAAAGTATCTTTATAAATACGTACTCATTACGGAAAAAAGGGTAAAGATGCTAACTAAAAAGCAAAAGCAAGTGTATGACTTCATCCTGCAATACCATGCCGAGCTTGGTTACTCTCCTACCCAAAAAGAAATTCAGGAGCATTTTGGTTTCAAGTCTTTGGGTTCAGTTCAGGATTACATCAAGTATCTAGCGAATGCGGGATATCTTAAAAATGATCCGAATGGAGTCCGAGGGCTTGAACCCCTGTGGGAAGTGGGGTTCAAACAAAGTGCTTTAGAAAAAAGTATTATTCCTCTCTTGGGAAGCATCGCCGCTGGAGCTCCTCTAGAAGTTTTGGAAAACCCTTCTGACATTGAAGTTCCTTCTCACTTTTTAGGAAGAGGAGAACACTACGCCTTAAGTGTGAAAGGAAATTCCATGATTGAAGATGGAATTTTAGATGGAGATACTGTGATCATTAAAAAACAAAATTCTGCTTTAAACGGTGAAACAGTGGTGGCCATTTTACAAGAAGCCGCTACACTCAAGCGCTTTTACAAAAAAGAGAATCGTATTGAACTGCATCCTGCTAATAAACAAATGCTTCCCCTTATTGTGGAAAATAAAGAAGCAGGTTGTTTTGAAATTCGTGGAATTTTAGTGGGTCTTTTGCGACAATACTAAGCTATGCAAGACATTCCTCTCTATGGTTTCACACTCCTACGCAATGGCGTAAAATATGATTACTGTTTTTTAGAAAGCTTGCGTTCCTTAGCAGGTGTGACTAAGTCTATCTATTTAGCTTTAGGCGATAATCAAGATGATACTGAAAAAAAAATAAGTGAAATATCTTCTTTAAAAATAATTCCCACGATTTGGGATGAATCTTTACGTGCGGGGGGACTTATTCTCTCTGAGCAAACCAATATAGCGTTGAATGCTATTCGCAGTGAAATTAAAACTCCCAATGCTTGGGGGTTTTATTTACAATGTGATGAAGTTTTGCACCAAGCTGATTACGCCTTAATAAAACAAGATCTCCAAAAAGCCCAAGCGCAAAATTGCGATGCCATCAGTTTTCGCTATTTGCACTTTTGGAAGTCTCACCACAACATAGCGATTAATAAAAAATGGTACCCACAGGAAATTAGGGCCATAAAAATAAATACATCCATTGAAAGCTGGGGAGATGCGCAAAGCTTTAGAAATTACAGTAAAATTTATTATTCTGAAGCTCGTATTTTTCATTACGGTCATGTCCGTGAAGTCTCTAAATATAAAAATAAAAAAGAAGACATCCTAAAGCTCTATCATACTGACCAGAAACTTTCTAAATATCAAAAACGGGAAAAAAAATTTGATGATGAGACTGAAATATTAAAATATTGGGGTTCTCATCCTTCCGTAATGCAAAAACGTATTGAGTCTATGGGTGAAGTTTTTTCTCTTCCTACTCAAGAGCACATTTTTATTGTGGGGAATGAAAAAAAATATTCAGATGAAATTAAAAAAAATATTTTAGCTAAAAAGATTACGTGGGTTTCCTCTTTGTCTCAAGTTCCTAAAACTCATAAAGATAAAATGGTTATTCTCTCTTTAAACCTTTGGCAAAAAATATTTTACCCCTCAGTTGTTCCTCTTAAAATGCGCTCGAAACTTGCTCACCCGTGGAGTTTTGATTTTTACTTAACACTTAAACTTTCTGAAAAAGATATCGGAGTCTTATAAGATGTCTCTGATCATCATCTGTTTCACAGCTTGCATAGCATCTATTCTTACTTTCTTTTCAGGTTTTGGCTTAGGAACTCTGCTCCTACCTGTTTTTGCTATATGGTTTCCGACTCCTCTGGCCGTAGCTCTGACCGCTATCGTACACTTTTTAAATAATATTTTTAAATTTGTACTCATAGGCCGTTATCTCAATAAAGAAGTCCTTTTAAAGTTTGGACTGCCTGCTCTCATCTTTTCTTTCTTAGGAGCAAAACTGCTTATAAAGATTTCAAGTCTTAGTCCTTTATATCGTTACACTTTGTTTGAAAAAAATTTTGAAATTCTTCCTATCAAACTCATTTTAGCTTTTATTATTTTTATTTTTGTTCTTATCGAAGGAACTTCTTATCTTAAAAACATTAGCATCCCTCTTTCTTTTCTGCCTTTAGGAGGAATGGTCAGTGGTTTTTTTGGGGGTCTTTCAGGACATCAAGGAGCGTTACGCACAATATTTCTCTCTAAAATGAATCTATCTAAGGAAAGCTTTGTGGCCACAGGAACGACTATTTCTATTTTAGTAGATATGGCACGCCTCACTATTTATTTTAAGACGTGGAAACAAACCTCTCTTAGCTCGCAAGGCTACCTTATCTTTTGGGTAGTTTTATCTGCCTTTTTAGGGGCCTATTTAGGAAATACCTTACTGCAAAAAATCACTTTTAATCTTGTTCATAGAATTATTTCAATAAGTCTTATGCTTTTGGCACTATCCTTAGGGCTGGGATTTATTTAATTTTTTTGCTTAAAATGCTTAAATCTTTCTTCCTAATAGCTTGAATTTATATTATAACTTTTGAGCCAAATACTTTTCTATCGCCCGAATGGTGGAATTGGTAGACACGCTAGGCTTAGAACCTAGTACCGCAAGGTGTGGGGGTTCAAGTCCCTCTTCGGGCACCAAATTTTTGCTCCACCCAACAAGAAAAAGACTCCGAAGATCTTAGCATATAAGGTGTTGTAAATGTTGTGATACAAGAAATAGCAACAGTCACTGGATAAAGAAATTCTTCTACTATTCCAAGTGAAATGGCCAGAGTTACCATAATAAAAGAAAACTCTCCAATTTGTGCCAGCCCCATACCTGCTTGGACAGAATTTTTTATTTTTTCTCCTGAAAGAAGTGCGCCTATCGTTGTTGCTATAAATTTACCAACTAGAGTCAGTATAGATAATAAAATAATTTGCAAGTAGTGTTCGTAAATAGCTTGAGGATCAATCAACATTCCCACTGAAACAAAAAATACTGCCGCAAAAAGATCCCGAACAGGAATAATCAACTGCTCCATTTGCTTTCCCTCTACCGTTTCTGCAAGTAAAGAGCCCATAACAAAAGCCCCTAAAACTGAAGATAACCCTAGTCTATTGGATAAAATAGCCATAATAAAACACAGCCCTAAACATAAGATGAGCCGAGTTTCATCATTCATTAAAGGATGAATTTTTTTTATAAATACAGGAAGAACAAAAATACCAATCAATAAATAAAATAAAAGAAAAACACTCAAAGAAAAAATGGGAGCTAAAATATCCCAACCACTCACCGTTTTAAAAGTTACCAACATAGGGAGTAACGCTAACATTATGATAGCAATCACATCTTCTACGATTAAAATTCCAACAATCAGAGATAAATAACGTTTCTGCTTAAAAGAAATTTCCTTAAGCGCACTAATAATAATTGTAGTGGAAGAAATAGATAAAATTGCTCCCAAAAATAAGCTAGCTGAAAAGCTCCACTTTAGAATTTTTCCTGCTATAAAACCTAACAGCAACATAAAAAGAATTTTAAATGAAGCGATACATAAAGCGGTAACGCCAATCTCTTTAAGTTTTTTAAAACTAAACTCTAATCCCACACCAAAAAGGAGAAAAATAATCCCAATTTCTGCCCAGACTTTAATTCCTGCTGTATCTGTAACATTAGGAACAAAAGGAAAATGAGGACCTACCAGTAACCCAGCCATAATATAACCTAAAACGACAGGCTGTTTTAGTCGCTTAAAAATAAGAGTCACCACTGCGGCAGTAATAAGAATAACACCTAAATCTTGAACAAACTGTGGAAGATGTTGCATAAATAAGACCATCTCAAAAAAAGAAGACTTGTTCAAACCTTCTTAATACCTGCCTGCTGGGAAGCCATGACTAAAATTTCATCCAAACAAACATGACGAGGCTGTTTTAAGGCAAAGACTATTTGCCGAGCTACATCTTTACCCGTAAGAGGTGTCATACCTTCATAAACTTTTTTAGCAAGGGATTCATCTCCGCGAAAGCGCACCACGCTGAACTCCGTTTCTACCATCCCAGGGGAAATAGTCATGCATCGAATATTTTTTCCTGCTGTTTCATAGCGTAATGAGGTCGCAAAGGCCCTTAGTGCGTGCTTAGTGGCGCAATAAACTGAGCCTCCCGCGTAAGAAATATGTCCTGCAATAGAAGCAATCGAGATAATATCACCCTCTCCTTTTTGCATTTGATAGAGAAGAACTTTCTGAGCTACACGGAAAGCTGCTAATACATTCACCTCTATCATCTCTTCCCATTCTTCTAACTGACCTTGAGCTACAGAATCAATTCCTTTCACTAATCCTGCGTTATTAATCAGTATATCTACTTCAAAAAATTTATTAGTACTTAATAAAGAAAAACTCTCCTGCTCTCTCATATCACAGGCCAGATAGGACACTTGTACCGACGGACAATGCTTAAGAATTAAATCTTTTAATTCTTGTAATCTCTCTTGTCTTCTTCCTGTCAACTTAAGATTAACTCCTACCGCCGCCAAGGCACAAGCAGTAGCAAAACCAATTCCAGAAGAAGCCCCCGTTACCAAAGCTGTTTTTCCTATGAGAGAGACTTCCTGTATTTCAAATAAATCTTTGTTTTTCATAAAGTGTTATCCTTGAAAAGTAAGCAGTGAAGAGTATAATCAAACTCAATTTACTCTGCGGATTTTTATTTTCTATATCATGACTTATCGAAGTCAGTCCGCTTTTTTTGCATCACGTTAAAGGATTTTTATGAAGGTTCTTGTTATTTGTTTTTTACTCCTGACTTCTTCTACTGTTTTTTCCAACGTCAATCCTACTTTGCAAAGAGATCAGATCCTTGGAAATCTCCTTAAAAATAGTCTGGAACTTTTACATTACTCTCACAAAAAACTAGATGATGATCTTTCACAAAAATCTTTTAATATGTTTTTAGAACGCATCGATTATCGTAAACAGTTTCTTATGCAATCCGATGTAGATTATTTAAAAAAATATCAGCATCTTTTTGATGATGAACTCATGTCAGGAGATATCAAAGTTACTCAAGACTCTCTCAGCATTCTTAAAAAAAGAATCCATGAAGTGGAAGGATTTACACAAGAAATTTTAAAGAACCCTATCAATTTTGGTATCAATGAATACCTTGAAACTGATACAAAAAAAGTAAGTTACTGTAAAACACCTGCTGAACTTAAAAATTACTGGCGAAAGATACTAAAACTCTCTGTTCTTAATAAGTATTTAGATGAAGAAAAAGAACAGGAGCAATTGTTAAAGAAAAAACCTACAACAAAAAAAATAACTCCGATTGCTTTAGAAAAAAAAGCACGTGAATCAGTTGCCAAAAGCTATAAAAGCCTCTTTGAACGTATGCTAAAAGAAAGTCATGATGATCAAGTAGAGAAATTTATTAATGCTGTCACCAACGTCTTTGATCCTCATACCACTTATCTCCCACCACAAAAAAAAGAAGACTTTGATATTGATATGCGCGGAAGTTTAGAAGGAATCGGAGCTCTCCTCAGAGAAGATAATGATTATATCAAAGTAGTGCGAGTCATTCCTGGAAGTGCGGCTTGGAAACAAAAACAGCTAGAACCAGGAGATATTATTTTAAAAGTAGCACAAGGTGATAAAAAACCCTTAGATATTATTAATATGCGTATTAGTGATGCTGTTAATCTTATCCGTGGGCCTCGTGGTTCAACTGTTAAACTGACTATAAAAAAAGAAAATGGAAATATTTTAATTGTTCCCATTGTTCGTGATGTTGTAGAAATTGAAGAAACCTATGCCAAATCAATCATTGTTAGTGATCCTGAAAAACCTCAAGACAAGTATGGCTATATTTATCTTCCTAAGTTTTATAGGGATTTCTCGGCACAAAAATCTAGAAACTGTACCACTGATGTCCAAGAAGAATTAAAAAAACTACAAGCTAAAAATGTTAAAGGAGTTATTTTAGATTTACGTAATAATGGTGGCGGAGCACTGGAAGATGCCCGTACTATTTCAGGACTTTTTATTAGCGAAGGACCTATTGTCCAAGTTAAAAAAAATGATTCTACCATTGATATTTTAAAAGATTATGACTCTCGTATTGATTACGCAGGCTCTTTAGTCGTTTTAACCAATCGCTTTAGTGCTTCTGCCTCTGAAATTTTAGCCGCGGCTTTACAAGATTACGGTCGAGCTATTATTTTAGGTTCAGAACAGACTCATGGAAAAGGAACCGTTCAAGCAGTTCTTAATTTAGATAATGCTATTCAATCTGATCAAAAAATTGATCCGTTAGGTGCTCTCAAAATTACCATTCAGCAATTTTATCGTATCAGTGGTGGTTCAACTCAATACAAAGGGGTAACTCCTGATATTGCCCTTCCTGATCCTTATGATTTTCTTGATAGTCGTGAAAGTGATTTAGAATACTCTCTTCCTTGGGATCAAGTATCTCCTCTACCTATAAAAAAATGGACTCAGAGTAAATTTTCGATTCCAGAATTAATTACCAAAAGTAAGGAGCGAGTGAAAAAAAATGCTCAATTTAAAAAAATGCTGGCTCGTGTAAATTCTCTCAAAAAAAGAAAAAAAGACACCTTACAAACACTTAATTTAAAAATCATGAAGCAAGAGCTGGATTTGGTAAAGAAAGATGACTTAACTTTTAAAGACAATAATGATGCTAAAGTTTTAGCTTTTTATACTCATGATGATCAATTTGTAGAATTTATTAAAGCTGATCAGAAAACAAAAGATCGTAGTCAAAGTGAAGATGAAGATAATCTTTATGATTACGTAGCAAAAAATGATGACTTTACTTGGCTTAATACATTAAGAACTGATCCTTATCTAGCAGAAGCTCTGCATGTCATTAAAGATATGCCTAAGTAAAAAATGAAAATATGGGGAATTTTATTTTTTGTCTGCTTTCATTTAAGGGGCCAAACGCCCCTAAAAATTACATTGCAAAAAATAATTTCTCCTGATTTGATTGCAACCAACTCCGTTAGTGATTTATCTCTTCCTTTACATACTTTTGGGCAATTTATTATTCAAAAGTATAAGCCAACAGCTAAAGCTTATTTAGTTTTTGATGCGATCCTCGTTAAAAGCAATAAGAATACCGCTGAGTGGAGAATTCGTAAAAATTTTGAAACTAATTTCTTGTTACAAGGGGAAGATTATCTTCTTTTTACGACCTATGATGAACAAATCAGTATAGATTCCACCCCCTTGCTGGTTGGAGACCTCTCCCAATTAGATCACTTAAAAAAAGAATACCTACTAAAAGGCAAAGACTTTCAAAATTTAGAAAATAAACAAAGTTATGACTCTCCTGTAGAGATCAGTTTGCATAGACTTTTCCCTACTTTACAGCCCCCTAAAAAAAACTTCCCTTTCCTTGTTCCTTGGAATGAAAAAAAGGAACTAAAAGGAGACTCTCTTTTTATAAGTAAGGATTATAAGAAACCTTCAAATACCAATACAGAAGTAACTGGAGAAGAAAATTACGCCAAGCTTATGCTACGAGTTCAAGATTATCTCAACCAAATTAATATGAGTTCGCACCAATAAAAAAGCCCCCCAAAAGGAAGGCTTTTTTAACTAAAAAGACAAAACTAAAAAACTACTTCTTTTTAGAAGTTTTTTTCTTAGCTTTTTTTGCTGTCTTTTTCTTTGCTTTTTTCTTAGCCATAAATGCCTCCAGTAAAATATTTAACTATATATTAAAAGCATAAGCATATTTTAAGTAGAGCGCAAACAAAAAATTAATAAAAAAGAAAAAAAAGAGAAAATATGTCAAACATCTGACTTATGCATAAGAAAAAGAGATTTCATCATTAATAATATCTAAAATTACTTTCCCACCATTTTGTAAACTTCCAAAAAGTATTTCATGAGCTAAGATTTTTTTTATTTTTTCATCCATAAAACGTGCAAAAGGTCTGGCTCCCATCTTTTCATCATAACCTTTCTTGGCAATCCACCCTTTCACACCTTCTTTAACTTCTAAATTTATCTTTTTAACTAAGAGTGATTGTTCTAACTCCATAAGTAACTTCTCTACCACCATAATAACGGCAGTTGCGTTTAGTTTATTGAAATGAATAATTCCATCCAATCTATTGCGAAATTCAGGAGAAAAAATACTTTTAACACTTTTTTCTCTCTTGATCTGTGATAAGCCATCTGCTGTTTGTAGTCCGATGCTCGCCAAATCAGCTTCTTGAGCACCTGCATTAGAGGTCATAATGAGAACCACATTTCTAAAATTAGTAGTTCTCCCACTGGAATCAGTAAGTTTTCCGTGATCCATCACTTGTAATAAAATATTATAAATATCCACGTGGGCCTTTTCAATTTCATCCAATAACAAAACACTGTGAGGATTTTTATGAATTCTTTCTGTAAGAATACCTCCCTCATCATGACCCACATAACCAGGAGGAGCACCAATCAGTTTGGCCACTGAATGTTTTTCCATAAACTCTGACATATCAATACGCTCAAAATGAATACCTAAAATAATTGATAACTGTTTGGCCAACTCTGTTTTTCCCACACCTGTAGGTCCTAAAAAAAGAAACGACGCAATCGGCTTTTGATTAGATGTTAACCCTGAACGTGAAAGAAGAATGGCCTTAGTTATATGAGCAATGGCTTCATCTTGCCCAAAAATAGTAAGTTTTAAATTCTTTTCTAAATCAGCAACTTTTTCTTTTTCAGAAGAAGATAGTGTTTGTTTGGGAATTCTTGCCATGTGAGAAATGACTGATTCTATGTCCTTAGTTGTCACTGTATTTTTTCTTTTAGAAGAGGGACTTTTTAAATGAACTAAAACGCCCGCTTCATCCATAATATCAATAGCCTTATCAGGAAGCTTACGATCTGTGAGGTAGCGAGCCGAAAGCTCCACTGCACTTTTGAGAGTACTTAAAGGATATTGAACTTGGTGAAAAGTTTCATATTTACTTTTAAGACCTTCTAAAATTTTTACTGCTTCTAAATTTGTAGGCTCCTCAATATCTATTTTTTGAAAACGACGACTAAGCCCTTCTTCTTTTTCAAAAATTTTTCTGTATTCTTGATAGGTGGTACTGCCAATACAACGCAAATCTCCTGAGGTTAAGACAGGTTTGAGTAGGTTCGCTCCGTCTAAACTACCTCCACTAGTAGAACCTGCTCCAATAATCGTATGAATTTCGTCTACAAAAAGAATGCTACCTTCATTTTTTTTAATAGCCTCTACTAACATTTTAAGCCGTTCTTCAAAATCTCCTCTAAACTTAGTACCTGCCATGAGTGAAGCCATCTCTAAGGCATATATTTGTACTAAATGTAATTTTGCAGGAACTTTTTTTTGCACTATGAGTTGGGCCAGTCCTTCTACAATAGCCGTTTTCCCAACTCCCGCATCTCCTACCAATAAAGGATTATTTTTTTTACGACGGCATAGAATATGAATCATACGTTCTATCTCATCTTGTCTGCCCACAATAGGATCAAGCTTTCCTTCTAGAGCTTTCTTAGTCAGATTGACGGTATATTTATCTAAAAAAAGAACATCTTTATTTTTCTGATCTTGTATAGATTCATTAAATTCATTTGTCTCATGCCTATTTTGAGAAGAATCCTCTCCTAGATCTTGGTCTAGACCATGGGCCAAAAAACTAACAAGATCTAAACGACTTAACTTATATTTTTCTAAAAAATAAACGGCATGACTCTCTTTCTCACCATAAAAAGCAACCAAAAGGTGAGCTGGCTGAATAGTTTTCTGTCCTGAGGATTGAATATGCAGTGCCGCTCTTTGGATAACTCGCTGTAAAGAATGAGTCATTTCTGGGCGATAGCGAACACCACTGGCCAAGGCAACTTGGCGCATTTCTTCATTCACAAACTGCTTAGAACTTAATTCATTAATTTCCTCTTCGGAAAGAGTACTGGCATGACTTTCATCTTTTAAAAAATTTAAAAGTTCTATTTTAAAAGATGCCACATCAACTTCAAAATGATCAAAAACTTTAAGAACAATTTGATCTTCCAATAGCGCTAGTAACATTAACTCTAACGTTAAGAACTCATAATGACGTTCATTGGCTTCCCGAATAGCTTTATTAAAGATATGTTCTAAATTTTTTCCTATCATTTCCCTGACCTTTTTTTAATTTTACTCTGCTTCTTACTCTTTTTATTACTCTTGTTGCATACTACATTTTAAAGGATATTCATGCTTTCTTGCATATTTAGACACCTGTAAAATTTTAGTTTCAGCAACTTCCAAAGTATAAATCCCGCAAACTGCTAGTCCTTCGTGGTGAACCTTAAGCATAATACTCATGGCTTCATCATAATTTTTAGCAAAAAATCTTTGCAAAACATCTATCACAAATTCCATTGTACTATAATCATCATTATGCATCAAAACTCTATAGAGCTTGGGTTTTTTTATCTCTGTGATCACAGCTGTCGATGATTGATTTTCAGAATCTTCTTGTGACATAGGAAACATAAAAAAACCCCTCTTTCTTTGTGACTCTATTTTGGCACAAGAAAGAGGGGTTTTCATCATAATCAAAAAAACTAGTTTTTACTCATCAGAGGCAACGTTAAAGCCTTTTAACTTATTCGCAAGTGTCGCATTTTTGGTATCTTCTTTCTTGTGGGCCTTCACATTTTCAATTTCTTCTGCTTTACCTAAAGCTTTAATTGAAAGTGAAATCTTTTTAGCCTCTTTATCAATAGAAATCACCATGGCTTTACAAGTATCCCCACGCTTTAAAAGATCTGTTACTTTTTCTACTCGTTCTTCCGAAAGCTCAGAAATATGCACAAGACCTTCAATTCCTGTTTCTAACTCAACAAAGGCCCCAAAATCTGTAATACGAACGATAGGACCTTCAACAATGTTACCGACAGGAATGCGTTCTTCAATTTTCTTCCAAGGATCTTCTTCAAGCTGTTTTAGACCTAAAGAAAACTTCTCATTTTCTTTGTCAACTGTAAGAACAATTCCACTTACCTTAGTTCCAACCTTGAATTCTTCCTCAAGATTAATGTTTTTTCTTGTCCAAGAAATATCAGAAACATGGATAAGAGCATCAACTTCTTCACCAATACTAATGAAAAGACCAAAATCAGCAATCGCCTTAATCG
>JAGOVR010000085.1 GCA_018060635.1 Bacteriovoracaceae bacterium | reverse complement strand
TAATTTATTGTAATCATCCATGCTACCAGAACTTTCCTCTGTATCTTGGGCGTAGTTTTTTTGCGCCTCTTTTTGTGAAATAAGCAGATGCGGATTTTCTGGCGTCGTAGGTGCTACAGGGGCCAAAATGGCAGGATCATCTTGGTGGTTTTGCAGATAGGTCTTATCTTCTTTATAAAAATTAATACGAGAATTTAGGTATTCTTTTTCATGAGGCTTGAGGTTTTTTTCAAAGTTTCTAAGAGCGTCCATCGTATTGTTGAACTGTCGTTCTAATTTATCGACACGACTGTATTCAGCGTAACTAAATTCATCAAAATAGGCCTTGCGAGCAAGGTTATGCTGTGTTAGCAACCTGTCATATTGTAAGAAGACAGACTCCAACGGTTGAGCTGTTGTTGGACTTCGCACAGGGTTCTGGTTGTTTTTATGAAAAGGGCGCTGATGGCGTCCATAGTTCTGGTTTTTTTTGGGAGGAGGGCGGCGGTTTGCAGAACTTCCCTGAGTAGGAGCGGTGGATTTATTTTGAGGTCTTGCAGAATTATTAGGGGGGGGGGCTTTACGTTCCATGTCTATCCTTTTTTTTTACTCTTTGCTATCTTAGGGGCTTAAGTATAAACAGTCTAGTTTTCAAAATGAAGGGGTTCTTCCTATGAAAAGAGTTAAAGTTGCAGTAACAGGTGCTGCGGGCCAAATAGGCTATGCTTTATTATTCCGAATAGCTTCAGGGCAAATGTTTGGACCTGAGACAGAGGTTGAATTACAACTTTTAGAATTAACACCTGCTTTGCCAGCTCTGAAAGGGGTGGCCATGGAATTAGAAGACTGTGCCTTTCCTCTGCTTAAAAAAATAACATGTACAGATGATTTAAGTGTGGCTTTTGCTGATGCTCATTGGTGCCTCTTAGTCGGTTCTGTTCCTCGTAAAGCGGGCATGGAAAGATCGGATCTTTTAAAAATTAACGGAAACATTTTTAAAACTCAAGGAGAGGCTATTGCTCAATATGCAAATACAGATGTGCGAGTTTTTGTAGTGGGAAATCCTTGTAATACTAATTGTTATATTGCTATGAAAAATGCTAAAGGCGTAAGTTCAGATCGTTTTTTTGCTATGACGATGTTAGATGAAAACAGAGCTAAAGCAGGACTTGCAAGACAAGCAAATACGGATGTTTCGCATGTTAAAAATGTGGCCGTGTGGGGAAATCATTCTGCTACACAATATCCAGATTTTTATCATGCCACTATCAATAATAAAAAAAGTACGGATGTGATAACTGATCAAGCATGGTTACAAACCTCTTTTATTCAAATGGTACAACAGAGAGGAGCGGAAATTATTAAAGCACGAGGGCTTTCTTCTGCGGCTTCTGCGGCTAATGCCGTTGTGGATTCAGTGCGAAGACTTACCAGTGACACACCTGTGGGAGAATTTTTCTCAGTGGCGTTAAGCTCTCAAGGCCATTATGGAATTGAAAAAGATCTTATTTTTTCTTTTCCCTGTCGCTTAGAGCAAGGAGTTGTAAAAGTTGTTGAAGGATTAGAATTAAATCCATTCTCACGAGAAAAAATTAAAATAACGGAGAATGAATTAGTGGCAGAACGCAAGGACGTTCAGGCGCTAGGTCTTATTCCGTAGATACAGAGATTTCTCGGCGAAATGGTTTCATCAAAACAAGTCGTCACTTGGCATTCATAACCCTGCTCGGCCAAATACTGGGCACGACTTAAAATAATAAAAAGCTCTAAAGGGCGCCCCAAGGCTTGGCGCATGATCCCTGCTAATATCATACGATAAACTTGTCGCTGTCTTTGTGTATCATCAAAAAAACTTTGCAAAATTTCTGAGGTAATCCACGGAAGATTTTTATTGATACGTCGGAGTTGCTCCTGCGCATAATCTGCAAATTCTCCAGCATAAAGCATAGGTGTCGAAGGACCTAGTTTAGTAATTTCATGCAAAGAAAAATGTTCTCTTAAAAAAAGTTGAAAAGTGTAGCGGAATTTTTTTAAGCGTATTTTAAAATGAAAGTCAGCTTCTTTGGGCAGAGTATGCGAGCGGCAGGCCAAAGTTTTTGCATCGGAGGACAGAGTTATCTGATTGTTATTTTTTATCCAATCAGAAGGGAGTAACGCACTTAAGGTATCATGTGTTTTATGATAACAGCATCCCAAATTTAAAAAGCTCAAGGATTTCATATTTAATGCCATTTCTATTTGAGATTTTACTAAATCTCCGCAGGTATGCAGTCCTATAAGGAGATGGTCAGTAAGAGCGGGAATATGGTTATAGGAAGACAGAGGGAGATTGGCACACAGGTAGGTGACCAAAGAATTTTTTTTAGATCTCCCTTTATTTTGTAAAACAAGGTCTTGGTCTAAGCTCACGCAAGGGAGATTTAGTTTTTTAGAAAAAACTTGTGATAAGTGCCCAAGTCCTCCACCTATTTCGATCATTTGAGCAGGAAGTGCCTTAGATGTAAGAAAAGAAAAAAGGCAAGAGAGTTCGTGCTGTTTTTTGGGGTTAATACCATCCCATTCTTTTGTTACAAAAGTATAACTGTAAGTCTTGGGAGATGAGGGGATGTCATCAGCGTATTCAAAACATTTGGTAAAGAAAGATTTTAGTTCTGAGTTTTGTAAAGAAGAAGGGATTTCTCGCCCTTCTAAGCGGCGTAGATCACTGAGAGAGATTTGTTCTAAAGCATCCAAAAAAGCACAAGGATAAAGTTTTTCGAAGGAGTCGAGAGATAAGGCCAGTACTTCCGTATCCATAAGGGCATGATAAGGCAGTAAGAAAGAATGAAGTTTTTCAAGATGTGTAGCAAAATCCATGCAATCAAGATAAACTTAAAATTAATATGTCGACTAGCCTTAAACACAAAAAAATTTTAATTATAGGGATGGGACGCTCTGGTCTTTCCGCTTTTCATCGTTTGCAAAATGAAGGATGTGAAAAGCTTTGGGGTTTTGATGATAAAAGTAAAAATCAAACTAATATCTTGGATACCACCGAAGCCTTAAATATTTTGCCTCAAATAGACTTATGTATCTTAAGCCCAGGAATACCTTCGACGCATACTTTAGTGGAGAAGGCAAAAAGTTTCCATATCCCTATTTGGGGGGAACTGGAACTTGGTTTTTATTTTTTTCCTAAAAATATTCCTATTATTGCCATCACAGGAAGCAATGGAAAAACCACCACCGTTTTACTTTTAGAAAATATTTTAAAGAAAATGGGCAAAAATATTTTTGTGGGAGGGAATATTGGAACTCCTCTTTGTGAACTATCCTCAGATACTGCGGCAAAACTGGATTATGTTGTTTTAGAGAATTCTAGTTTTCAACTGGAAACTATTCAAAGTTATCATCCGCGTATTGCCGCTTGCGTGAGTTTTTCTTTTACCCACGGAGAACGCTATAAGAGCGAGAAAGAATATGCGCAGGCCAAACTTAATATTCTTAAAAACATGACAGAAGAGGATCTGTTTATTTTTAAGGCCACTCCAGAATTTGTGCAAGAACTAAGAGAGGTCAAAACATATGTGAGACTTTGCAGTCTTCCCGCCACAACTGAGTTGCAAAAACAATTTAATTTAAAAAATTTTAAAATGAAAGGTATTCATAATATTGAAAACTTACAAGTAGTCTGGGAAATATTAAAGCGTTTATCTCTGACAGACACACAAATTGCTGAGCAGAAAGAAATTGCCATGCAAACTCTCATCGATACTTTTGCTGGAGTTTCTCATCGCACTGAATTTGTAACCAAGCACGATGGGTTTGCTGTTTATAATGACTCGAAAAGTACAAATTGGGATTCAACGATTAAGGCCATCCAATCTTTTGAGACGGAGGAGGCGCCTCTGTATCTTCTCTTAGGAGGAAAAAAAAGAGGACTGCATGATGAAATCACGGAGCATTTAAAATATTTTAAAAAGGTTGAGAAAATTTTTCTTAGAGGTGAGATTGCCCAAGCACTTAAAGAGGAGTTAGGTGAGAAAAAAAATTGTGAAATAATTGAATCGTTTGCACAATTAAGAAAAAAACTAAGAGTTGAAAAATTTACGGGTGTGTTACTTTTTTCTCCAGCCTTTCCGTCATTTGATCTTTATAAAAATTATGAAGAGAGGGGAGACGACTTTAAAAAGAGTTTTCTTAAGGACGTTCCGTAGTGATGTTTTTTTCACTACTGGCGTGAGCAATACCTGATTGTTCAATAGTAATCTTTGTAAGAAAAATTCCTAACATCAGAAGAACAAGAAGGCTTAATCGAATTTTTAATGGCATATTTAATTCCAAATACTTATAAAACGGTTATGAAGCATTGTTTCATAAATTTTTTGTTTAGTCAATAATTATCACTATAGTCAAGTCTTTTTTTATGACTTTCTTATTATAAAGTCCTATCATTTCAAGCAATTGGTGTTTTAGCAAAGGGGTTTTATGTTTGAACATATACAGATTCCACTTAATCTTATTCCTTCAGATCCGAGATTTGGCAGTGGTCCTTCGCTTATTCCCATGAGCTATCTACAAAATTTATTAGAAACCAAGGAACACCTTTTAGGAACTAGTCATCGCAAAGATAATGTAAAAAATTTAGTGGGCGAAGTGGTCACTGGATTTAAAAAATATTTTTCCCTGCCAGCCGATTACACGGTAGTTTTTGGAAATGGTGGGGCCACTCATTTATTTGATATGATCGGTTTGGGATTGGTGGAAAAAACGTCGGCGCATTTTACTTGCGGAGAATTTTCAGAAAAATGGTATTTGGCGCATAAAAATATTCCTTGGATTACAGCTCAAAATATTTCTATACCTGTAGGTAAAAAAGTAGAAGTTACAGATATTCCTGATGTAGATATGATTTGTATGACTCTCAATGAAACGTCTACAGGATTACAACTAACTACACAAAAAGCACCTCAGTGTAAAAATCCTGAAACACTTATTTGCGTAGATGCGACATCAGGGGCAGGCCAAGTCCCTTGGGATATTTCTTCTTGTGACGTATTTTTCTTTTCTCCGCAAAAAGTTTTTGCGAGTGAAGGAGGACTGTGGGTAGCGTTTATGTCGCCCAAAGCAGTGAAGCGTTCACAGAAAATTTTGGCGGATAAGTCTCGTTATATTCCGAAGGTCATGGATTTTTCGATGAGTATTGATAATTCCACTAAAAATCAAACCTACAACACACCTTCCGTTATTAATTTTTATCTTTTAAATGAACAGCTCAAAGAAATGAATAAGCTTGGGTTAGAAAAAGTAGTAGAGATGTCCAAGAAAAAAGCAGAGCTTGTTTATGGTTGGGCACAAAGTAAGCCTTACTTATCTCCTTTTGTAGAAGATGCAGCTTCTCGTTCTATCGCAGTTTCTACTATTGATGTGGATGCTAAATATCCTGTGGATGATATAGTAAAACTTTTACAAAAAAATAAAATAGCTTATGACATTGATGGTTACCGAAAACTTGGGCGTAATCAGTTACGTATTTCTTTATTTCACAATATTACTTACGCTAATTTAGAGAAGTTGACGCAAGTTATTTCTTTTCTTGTTGAAAATAATTAAATATCCATTCAACCCAAATTAGGGGTGAATCAACATCTTATAGAAAACGAATACTTAGGTGGTGCAGAAGGAAGAAAAAGAATCTTAGGTATCCTGAATTTTATACTGTTCCAAAAATTCTTTCTTAAAATCTAAAAATCTGTTTTGTAAAATAGCAGTGCGGGCTCGCTCGGCCAAAGTTTTATAAAAAGCAATATTATGAAGAGTGGTCAAAACTTGCCCTAAGATTTCGTTAGAGGCAAAAAGGTGATGCAGATAGGCCCGAGTAAAATTCTTACAAGTATAACAAGGGCAGTTGGGTTCTACAGGATAAAAATCTCTACGATAATTGCGGTGATTAATACGAATCTTTCCACGATTTGTAAAAAGAGTTCCGCCTCGGGCAAATTTAGTAGGAATAATACAATCCGACATATCAATACCGTATTCCCAAATCATCAAAAGATCTTCAGGATTTCCCACTCCCATGACATAACGAGGTTTATTTTGTGGAAGATAAGGAGCAGTGGCACGTACCACTTTTTCCATAAGCTCAGGGCCTTCACCCACAGAGACACCCCCAATGGCAATACCTGAAAGATTGCGAGAGGCAATTTCTTCAGCACATTTTTTTCTTAAAGCTGGATAAGTAGATCCTTGAATAATTCCAAATAGAGCTTGATGCTGATTAGTCCATGCCTTCATACAACGATCCAGCCAACGATGCGTACGGTCCATGGATTTTTGCGTGTAAGCCTCGGTAGCAGGATAAGGAATACACTCATCAAATGCCATCATAATGTCTGAACCCAAGTTTTGCTGAATTTCAATAGATTTTTCAGGAGAGAGAAATATTTTTTCCTTGAGGTGTATAAATTCTACACCTTCTTCAGTGATAGTTTTTTTTGCTAGAGAAAAAACTTGAAAACCACCCGAGTCTGTAAGGATGGCGCGGTTCCACCCCATAAATTTATGCAAACCTCCAGCTTTTTTTACAAGTTCGGAACTAGGAGATAAATGCAGGTGATAAGTATTGGAAAGAATAATATGAATATCGAGAGGCAAAAGTTCATGAGGGGGAAGTGCTTTAATGGCCCCATGCGTTCCCACAGGCATAAAAACAGGGG
>JAGOVR010000007.1 GCA_018060635.1 Bacteriovoracaceae bacterium | reverse complement strand
GCCTTTTGGTTTAGCGATTATTGAGGCTATGGCCTTAGGTCTACCTGTTATAGGGAGCTGTTATGGGAGTTTGCCAGAAATCATAACCCCAGAAGCAGGTTTTTTATGCAAAGATTTTGCAGAATTTTTTCAAGTAGTTAAAGAAAAGCCCTATTCCTTCCAATCTTCAGTTATTAGAGATTATGTAGAGTCAAAATTTTCTATTCAACAATTTACACAGGAATTTCTTAAACTTTATAACCCTGTTATGCAGGGTGAATTTTTAAATAAAAAAGAAGTGAAGGCCCAATTTAAAGAGTCTCCGCAGGAACTTTTACCGTTTTAGGGATTCCTTGAATGCTTAAATTTTGTTAGACTGCCTCATCTTACTATTAGGTAGCAGGAGGATTTATGAGTAATGTTTTAGCTCTTCAATTGAGAAGCCGTGTCGCTCATCCCGTCATTGTTGATGCCATGATGATTCTTTTTGGAAGTTTATTTATTGCCCTAACAGCACAAATAACAGTGCCTTTTTTCCCAGTACCTTTTACAGGACAAACGCTTTCTATTCTTTTAATAGGAGCTAGCTTTGGTTCTAAAAGAGGAGCTTTGACGGTTATAGCTTATTTATTAGAAGGATCTATGGGTCTTCCTTTTTTTGCAGGAGGAGCAGTAGGTTTTGTGCATTTAATAGGGCCTACAGGGGGATATCTTTTAGGTTTTATTCTTTCTGCTTATGTTATGGGTCTTTTAAGTGAGAAAGGTTTTGATCAAAAATTTAAAACAGCGATTCCTCTTTTTTTAATAGGACAAATTTGTATTTATACTTTGGGACTAACTTGGCTTTCTCATTTTGTGGGATTTGAAAATGTCTTTAAAGTAGGTTTTTTTCCTTTTGTTTTAGGTGAAATAATTAAAACGACGTTAGCAGTTATCTTACTTCCTGTAGCTTGGAAGTTTATTCAAAAATAAGGAGCATTTATGGCCAGTATTACGCTTAAAGGAAACCCTGTAAAAACATTAGGAGAACTTCCAAAAGTTGGAACCAAAGCTCCCGCTTTTTCTTTGACTCGTAATGATTTATCGCAAGTTAGTTTGCAAGACTATCAAGGTAAAAGAAAAGTTTTAAATATTTTTCCCAGCATTGATACGGCGGTTTGTGCTACTTCGGTAAGAAATTTTAATAAGGAAGCTGGAAATTTATCAGGCACAGTGGTGCTTAATATTTCAGCCGATCTTCCTTTTGCGCAAAAAAGATTTTGTGGAGCAGAGGGTATTGCACAGGCAGAGACTCTTTCTACCTTTAGAAGTACTTTTGCTAAGGACTACAATGTTGGAATGGAAACATCTGTTCTAGCAGGTCTTTGTTCTCGGGCAGTTTTAGTTTTAGATGAAAATGATATGGTGATTTATTCTGAGCAAGTTCCAGAAATTGCTCAAGAACCTAATTATGAACAAGCCTTAAAAGTTTTAAGATAAAAAAAAGGAGAGCAATTGCTCTCCTTTTTTTTAGGTAAAATCATAGAATAATTATTTTTTATCAGCTTTTTTGTCGTCTTTCTTCTCATCTTTCTTCGGTTCAACTTTTGCACCCTTAGCATCAGCTGGAGCCGCTGTTGCAGTCGCCGCCGCGGCCACTGGAGCTGGTGTTGCTTCCTTCTGCACTTGAGGATATTTACAAACAATCACTTCTTTTTCTGCGTCTTCATGCCCCAAGCGAACATTTGCAGGTAAAATAATATCTTTAACTTTAATATCTTGATTCACATCCAAGTGGCTTACATCAATAGTAATGTCGTGCGGGATATGATCAGGTAAACATTTAATGTGAATACTCTGGGCCATCTGAATAATAATAGCTCCTTTTTTCTCACCGACATGTTTTCCTTTGTGATGAAGAGTCACAACCACTTCTACTTCTTTATTCTTATCAACACGTTGAAAAGAAACGTGAATAAATTTTCCAGTAATAGGATGAGATTGAATTTCTTTGATGATAGAAAGATTTTTTTGATCATCAATATTTAGAAGGTAGAGCATATTGTTTTCAAGCAAAGCTTTTTCAAAATCAGCTGTCTTAAAAAGAATTTCTTGTGACGGTTCATTACTTCCGTAAAGAACTCCAGGAATAAGTCCTTTGGTTCTCATTTGGTAAATAGTCGATTCATTGTGACTTCTCTTAGAAGCTTTCACTAAAGTTTGCATGATGTTTTTCCTTAACTTAAAAATAGATAAAAAGTCTTACCTTTGTAAAACAAGAAGTTTTTTTTGGCAAGGTTTTGTTTAGAGAAAGAGTCTTTTAGGGAGCATAACTCTATGAAAATACTTTGTTTTAAGACTTAGAATCTTTCTTGGGGAGGTGAACACCTTTCCAATGCACCTCTTCCACCTCTTTTTGTACAGATTTAAAGCGTCCTAAAACTTTAGGGGCATGAGAGGCAAGCCAACCGAGGAGGCTATATTTGAGTGCTCTTCCAGCAAAAATAGCTAATCCCATTTCTTGCAGAGGAATACCAGCTAAAGCACCTAAAATAATAGCAGGATGTTGAAAGATAGGAAGAGCCGCTACAAAAAAGATGGCCCAAATACCATAGCGATCCATCCAGCCATCGGTCATCATCCATGTTTTTGTTTGATAAATACCAGGGACGATCATTTCTAAAAAATGAGAACCGTAGACGTTAAAAAAATAAGCTAAAACTAAAGCCCCAAGTGTTGAGCCGATGGTGATGGCCAGAGAAAATTTCCACCATCTTTTGTGATCGACCATGGCAGAAGTTACAATGAGCCCATCGGTAGGAATCACAATGACAAAATGATCAATAGCGGCTAAGAAACCCATAAGAATGGGATACCAAGGTCTTTGAATATAGGATCTAGTTTTTTCTGTTAAACGCTGAATTCTTTTCACAAGATCTCTTTGCTACAAGATAAATAATAAGATGAATAACCTATTTAACCTTACCACCTTGTCTATGGTCAATGCAAAGGGACTTATTTTTATAGGAATATTTTTTAAAACTAGAGTTTTAACTTTTAATTAGGTATGAATAGAGTTTATGAATTTGCCAGTTATTCCCAAACACTTACAGAAATATATTGTAGATCATAACTACGCTCGTTACACCGCTATTGATCAAGCTGTTTGGCGTTTTATTATGCGTCAACTTAAAAGTTATTTGCGTCATCATGCTCACCCTGATTATCTTTTAGGATTAGAAGAAACGGGGATTAGTATTGAAGAAATTCCACGCATTGAAAATATTGATAAAAAATTACAAAAGTTTGGATGGCGGGCCATTCCTATTAGTGGGTTTATTCCTCCAACTGCTTTTATGGAATTACAATCACTACACATTCTTCCTATTGCCGCTGATATTAGAACCATCGAGCATCTGACCTATACTCCTGCCCCAGATATCGTGCATGAAGCGGCAGGGCACGCACCTCTACTTGTGGTAAAAGAATTTCGTGATTACTTAGAGGATTATGCGGAAATGGCGGCCAAGGCTGTTATTTCTCAAGAAGATGTTGAGTTATATGAAGTGATTAGAGAACTTTCAGATTTAAAAGAGCAAGCAGGGATAGAGGCAAAAATAATTGAAGATTGTGAATTAAGATTAGAACAAGCTGTAGAAAAAATGACTTATCATTCGGAAGCCGCTCTTCTTACTCGCATGGCATGGTGGACATCAGAATATGGTTTGATTGGTTCACCAGAGCAACCTCTTATCTACGGTGCGGGTCTGCTTTCTTCTATTGGTGAAAGCTATGCTTGTTTGGAGCAGAATTCTCGCACAAAAAAAATTCCTTTTAGTCTGGATTGTCTGAATTTCTCTTATGATATTACTGAACAACAACCACAACTTTTTGTAACTCCTGATTTTGCTACATTAAGGTCTGAGCTTAAGAAGTTTTCCCAAACTATGTGCTATCAAAGAGGGGGACTTTTAAGTCTAGAAAAAATTAAACAAGCAGGAACAGTCAGCACTGTAGAGCTTAATTCAGGTATTCAGATTTCAGGTATCTTAAATCATATAGAGGTTCAAGAGAAGGAAGCTATTTATTTAAATTTTACATCTGCGTGTCAGCTCTCGTACGCTTCTCAAGAATTGGCAGGCCAAGGAAAATCAAATCATCCTCAAGGGTTTGGGTGTCCCGTTGGACTTCTTAAAAATACACGAGATTGTTTAAGTTCTTGGTCGATAGAAAAACTAGAAAGAGAAGGATGGATAAAAGGAGAAAATATTTCTCTAGAGTTTGCTAGCGGAGTGAAAGTACAGGGAGTTCTTTTAGATATTGTCAGGATGGAAGAAAAAAATATTCTTGTAACCTTTAAAGATTGTAAAGTTTTATTAGGAGAGAAAGTTCTTTTTGAACCTGCATGGGGCCTTTATGATATGGCCGTGGGATCCTCTATTCCTTCTGTTTTTGGAGGAGCGGCTGATCGTGATGCTTACGGTGATATCAAAGATTTTATTGTCTCTCGTGTTCAGATGAAAGTCTTGAATTCAGAAGATAAGAAATTAGAAATTTTGTATGCAGAGGTGCGTAGGATGAGAGAAAAAAAGCAAGTCCTCTCAGCTCAAAGATTAGAAGAGATCTCTCAGATATTACAAAAAGAATATTCACAGGACTGGCTCCTTTCTTTAGAGATTCTAGAATTATCTTCAAAATTACCAACCTCTTTTTTATGGGTAGAAAATATAAAAAAGTCTCTGCAAAAGCGGGCGCAAGAAAATAAAAATTTGCAACAACCCATCTTACAAGCTTTGAAAAATTTTAATATTCCATAGGGAATTTGTGAATATTTTATAGGGTCTTTTTGTATTTATAAAAAGACAGTGCTACATTCCTGTTCCTTTATGAAGATGCGTATTCTCTCTTTTTTTATAGTTTGTTTTTTTACTCAAACAGTTTGTGCAGAATCTTGCTTAAAGAGAATGCTTAATTTCTTATCTCAAAAAACTATAGAGCCGGTAGAAGATCCTATTTTAGATTTCATGAATCCTAAAAAGTATGAATTATTAAAAGGAGAAGGAAGAGAAAATTTTTTAAAAGAGCTTAATATTGTTTTTAAGTATTCAGATTTAGCAAAGAGAAAAAATATTTTTGCGGTTTTATCCTCATTTTTAATGCAGTTACATCCACAAACTAAAAAAATGTCTGAAAAATATTGGGAGACAGGTCTGCGTTTTTTTAACCAATATGATGCAAATACTATAGGAGAACTTGCTGACCTAGTGACAGTGGATTTCAGTGTAAAAGATTTTAGCATTCAAGATATGAATGAGAAAAGTGCAGAACCTTATTTCCCCCTTGCCATTAGCTTTTCGGATAAAAATTATTACGATGGAGTGGTGGGTTCTGCCAGTCAGTTTTTGGTTCATGATGCGATTCATGGCTTTGTTAATTTTATTCATTACATTGATATTTTCTATTTCCCTGTTAAAGGGGAGTATATTGCCAAAAAAGAAAACTTAAGAACACGGAGAGAGGCTCATCTTCGCTTAGAGCAAAGAAAAAAATTCTATCAAGGTTTAAAAAAATTTATAGCTCAAAAAGGAGAGTTACAAGCATTAGCTTTTGATTACCTTTGGTTTTTTATTACGCATGAATATAGGATATCTTCTATATGGTGGAACCCTTATTATTTACTTCCAGAAAAAGAAACAGAACACTGGAAATCTATGTGGCAAGAATTAATAAAACTTACTCAAAATCCAGATTTTTCTTTCTTAAATCCAGAGAAAATTTCCGCACAAAGCTTTCAAGAAGTTTTAAAGCTTATGCGTGAGTATACAAAGAAAAATAGTTTTTTATATGAAGAATTTATAAAAACTAAGTAGACACTAATCTGACATTAAGAAAATAAGCGGGCGCACATCTTCTTCAGGTGTCCAATCCCAGTAACGTAAAAGAACACGGTACACAGAAAGTCCTGTTTCCCCTTCTCCCCAAAGCAGGTAGCGAAAAGCTTGAGTCATCAGATTGGCCCTTGTCAGGCTAATACAAATACTAATGGGGTTAATAAGTTCACTCATATAGGCAATAGTATTAGCAATGACTGGTGCACCACTTACATCAATGAGACAATAACCTTTTTCCTTATTTTCCGTGACACTTACTTTAAGCTTAGAGGTGAATTCACTACGGTTGTGAGAAAGTTCAACATGGATAAAAGCCACAGGACCATCTAAGCGGTAATACTTTCTAAACTCTGCTAATTTTTGATCCATTCTGTCTGCATCAATCTTAGCTAAGGTAATGAGATGTATTTTTTTATTGCAAATCTTTTCCCATAAAATTTTGGATTCGGCATTGATAAGCTCGGCATTTTCAACTCTAAGATCTAAGGATTTACTCCAGCGACTTACAATACCTACGATGAGAATAAAGAGAGTAAAGGTAAGAGCAATAATGAGTCCATCAATACGCATAATCACATTATCAATTAAGGTGTAAGCAAAGATGGCAGTGACCACCCAAAAATAAATACTCTTGGGCATTTGTCTCTCTCGCCAAAAAGCTAGAGCCACAGCAAAACTAGAGGAGAGCATAAGAACGAGAACACCTGTGGCGTAAGCATTTCCTTGAGCTTCGATACTTGCATTAAAAATCCATGTTACCAGAACACAGATGGTGAAGATGGCAACCACCAGAGGTCTTCTAAAGGCTACCCAACGAGGAGACATTCCAAAACGAGGTAGGTAGCGCGGGATGAGATGCAGAAGTCCTGCCATAGCAGAAGCTCCCGCAAACCATAAAACTAAAATAGTCACAATGTCATAGGCAGTACCCACGCCATGTCCCATGAGTTCATGGGCCAAATAAGAAATAGCTCTTCCTTCAGCCACTCCTCCTTTTTGATAAGCACTTACAGGAATAAGGAGAGCTGTGACAAAGCTAGAGAGAAGAAGCAGTGTGGACATAATGAGTGCGGCTGTAGTTAAGAGCTTTTTTGTATTGCGAATTCGGCCTAGAGGTATTTCTTTTTGATGGTCATCTTTAGATCCTTTTACTAACGGCATAACAGAGACACCTGTTTCAAATCCACTCATTCCTAGAGCTAACTTAGGAAAAATTAGAGCAGAAATAAGGAGAATTCCCGTCCAGTCACCATGCCCCATAAGATCCATATGCCAATGAGTCAGCATATCAGGATGATCTAAAATAATAAGAGAACCTTTAATTAAGACTAAAAAATTAAAGAAGATGTAAGGTACGGCAATGAGGATAGCGATACCTATGGCTTCAGAAAAACCTCGAATAAAAACTAAAGCCAGAAGAGAAATAAGGATTAGGGTTAAGGCAAAATGATGATCACCAACGAGGGAATGTAGCAAAGGATTTTCTACGACGTGTAAAGCGGCATCAGCGGCGGAGAGAGTAATAGTAATGACAAAATCTGTGGCCACAAATCCTAAAAGAATCAGTACAAATATTTTGGAGTACCAGCCTTTGAGTAAATTTTCCAACATAGCAACAGAGCCTTGTCCACCAAAAGATCTTTTGGCCACATTGGCGTATGTTGGAAGGGCGCAGAAAAGAGTCATAAAGACTAAGATAAGAGTGGCAATAGGAGCTAAAGACCCAGCGGCTAAAAGAGCAATCCCTGGTTGGTATCCTAGAGTAGAAAAATAATCCACACCCGTAAGCCATAAGACTTTATACCAAGGAGCTGTGGAGTGATGTTCTTGTTCATGCTTTTCATTTTTTAATTCAGGAGAACAAAGCCATCTTCCCATGGGAGTTTTAAGTAAGGATGTTTTGGGCATAGGAATAGCAGGGATTTCGAATTCATTTTTTGGCATGAGGAAAACATCTTTTGGTAAAAAGTATTTAAAAAGGTATGTTAACAATTTTTTTAATTAAATCAATCAATCAAAATAAATAGGATTAATTGTCCTTCTTCATTCCATTTGGAATGAAGAAACTAAGTTTGATGTTTCATCTCTCAATATGATACGTTCTAAGTGCTTTAATCGTTTATTTTTGTCTAGGAAAATTATGAAATTAAAATTTATTCTCATCTCTTTTCTTTTTTTCTCTCTTTCTCATGCTTTGAAAGCTCAGGATCTTTTAACTATTGAAAGTTTAGAATCCTACACAGATATTCAGAGCAAAAGTGAAGAAGAGATTTTAAAGATTTTAATAGATTTAAGAGATCCCTTTCTGGTTAAAGGAAAAAAAGTTGAGTCAGGCTATATGGCGGCATCCGATAAAATTAACCATGCGGCTTCTGCCCAGTTACTTTCTTTCTTCTCTCAAAAATCTTTTGATAAAAAAATGGTGATTCCAGCAGAATCTAGTAAAAGAATTTATCTTCTCTTTAAAGATGAAGGATCTTATGAAGCACTGGTGATTAAGAGAGAAGAAATTGATATTAATGGAAGAAGTCTTTGGAGTGGTTCTTTATTTTTATTAAGTAAGGGAGAGTCATATAGCTACAGAGCTTTTAGTTTTGGGCCTTATTTTAATGAGCAAAAATTGAGCTACGATGGTTATAAAGTGAATTGGGCTTGGGAGTCTAAGAGTGCTATTCCTGCTTCTCATCCTAAGGATTTTAAGTGGCGTAATTCTTATTCTAATGATTTTTTATACAATGATTTTATGCAGGAAAAATTTAAATCATGCCCTCGTTATGAACGCTTTGTTTCTCTTCTGAATCTTCCGAAAGAAGAGTTTGAGAATACTTTTGTCTATGAAGATTTAAAGGGAGATGAAGAAGCTATTGTAGTGCACTTGGAATCTGTTCTTTGTGAAAACAATGTGAATCCTGCTGATATGGATAAGTTTGTTTCCTCAGCATCGTCTTTGAGATAGAAGGATAAGATTTTTTTATCAAAATAAAAATGGGGTGGCTGACGGGACTTGGTCCCTTCGTTCATTCGCCTCCCGCTCATTCACTGCGTGACCTCACCTCATAAATCTTTCGCGAACATCCAGTTCGCTCAGCAGGCCAAAGCCTGCCCGATTTATTCGTTTCAATTCCCTGTCATCATTATTTTTATTTTGCTGGAGATAAAACAAGATGATTTCTTCTTCGTTAAAGGTTAGATAAATCTTTTCTATTCAAGAATTTTTAAGCTCCACTTGGGCAAATACAAGTGGAGCGTTCTTTCATGTTTTTTTCTAGCGTAGAGCATTTACCTACGAAGCGAGCGTTTGCTTGATTGATGAAAAAAATGAGGCTTCTTTACGACTTGCTCACAAAGTGGGTTATCAAAAGATAACAGAAACTTTTTTGGAGAAAGAGAGAATTATAATTCTTAAGAGAGATAAAATAAAAAAAGCCTAAGGAACTCCTTAGGCTTTTTTTTTTACTATTTTAATGAACCATCAGAACCATATTTTAAAATAACAGTGTCGATCGTTCCGATCAGGATGCTATCGAGAACGTCACTATCTGTTTTGGCAACAACGAAAATATCTCCAGCTGTATTCAAAGCAACATCAAGGGTTTCAGAATAAGAAGAAGAACCGATAACTTTTGTAAAACCTTTACTGCCCGTACTGGCATTAAATTCAGTAATAAAACCATCACTGCTACCAGCGATAGTCGCACCGTTGAGATTGCCTTCGGTCGAACCTACGACATAGAGACTTCCTAATGTACTATTATACGCCAGAGTATAGGGGTAGGTATCATTTCCAGAAACCCCCATTTGATGGGCATATTGAAAAACACCGCTACTATTATATTTTGCAAGGAACGTATCAGACGTACCTATAGAGCTATTGGCGGGTAAACTTCCTGAAGGTAGTACTCCCCTTGCAGTACCAGCAACATAAACATTTTCCGAAGCATCGAGTACTAAGCGTGAGGTACCAGTACCAACGCCTGAAGTTCCTAAAAGTTTCGTCCATTGAGGAGTTCCTGCTGAATCAAGTTTAATAATAGCAGCGTCATATGTTCCTGTGAGTGTTTCACCATGTAAATTGCCATAGGTATAGGCAGAAATATAAATGTTTCCACTACTTGCAACAGCAATCCCACTACACCCAGTAGTGGCTCCTGTTACACCGTAAAGAAAAGTATTAAGAAGTGTACCGCTGGAATCATATTTAACGATGTAGGCATTTTGCGCAGAACCAATAGCTGTAGCACCATTGAGATTGCCTTGAGTGACACCACAAAGATAAACGTTACCTGAAGTATCTAAAGCGAGTCCACCCCACGCATTAGTGAAAACTCCCGATAAGCCCTCTTGTTCATGCCAAAGAAAATTACCCGTTGAATCAAATTTTGTTATGAAGTAGTCATAAAGGCCAGTAGCACTTCCAGAAGGAATTCGTCCCCCAGAAATGTGACCAGCTACATAAATATCTCCATTGGCATCAACCAAGACACTTTTTGGCTCTACATATGTATTACTAGAAGAACCACCAAAAAGGGTTGTGGAGATTTTTGTCCCATTGGCATCATAGATAGTTAAAAATCCATCCTTACCACCACTGAGCGTTTGTCCATCCAATGCACCATTAGTACTTCCAACGACATAAACTTTTCCACTAGAGTCAGTGGCAATACCTCCACCTTCTGTCTGGAAAGTAGCAACACCTAATCTTTTAACTCCCCAAGGGATGACAGAGGCAGTTTGTTTTTTGTCAGAAGAGCAAGAAATAAAAACAAAAGCCATTAGCATTAACAAGAAACGCATAAGACATCCTTTTTAAATAATTTAAATGTAATAATTTGAAATATAATGAGCTTTTTTGCAACAAAATGCAACACTCTTTATAGGCTAAGAAAAAATTGAGAGGAACAATGAAAATCCAGATTTTAAAATAAGATTTGTGTCATATGAGAAAAAATTTCTTCTTTATAACCAGAAAAAAGTTTGGGTTCTGTAGTGAAGTCTATTTTGTAAGGAATATCTAAATCACCGAAATCCATCTTGTTTAAGGTATTTTCGTCATAACGATCGGCAATTAAAAGCAAATCAATATCGCTATAAGGTCTAAAATTTCCTTTAGCTCTAGAGCCATACAGATAAAGTCTAGGATTGATCGTGCTACCTAAATTATTTTTTATATATTGCAGGAGGGTGTTTAAATGTTTTTCTTCGACACCAAATATCATTTTGATTTTTCTTTAAGAATAGTGATGAGATGAGAGCAAGCAATTGCAAATTTCTTGGCCACTTCGTAAGTTTCTTGCGCCTTACTTTCTTCATAACTATGGCTAGTTTCATTGCGAGCTTTTAAATAATCTAAAAACTCTTCAGGGTTATTTATCCAACCAATATTGGCCATTTCTTTTATTACTTCTTTAGGGGCAACGGTTATAATTCCATTTTCTTGCAAAACCTTTTTTGCTACTTTCCATAAAAGTTCAATAGTATATTCAAATCTTTGAATCACACCATCTCGCTCTAAATCCGAGAGAGGTAGATTTTGCAGAGAATCTGTAAGTTGTTTAAGTGCCTTGTCTATTTTTTCAAAAGAAACTTTCAAAGAAATCCTTATAGAAAATGGGGTGGCTGACGGGACTTGGTCCCTTCGTTCATTCGCCTCCCGCTCATTCACTGCGTGACCTCACCTCATAAATCTTTCGCGAACATCCAGTTCGCTCAGCGGGCTTTGGCCTGCCCGATTTATTCGTTTCAAGTCCCTGTCATCATTATTTTTATTTTGCTGGAGATAAATCCCCATCAAAATAAAAATGGGGTGGCTGACGGGACTTGAACCCGCGACAACCAGAATCACAATCTGGCGCTCTACCAGCTGAACTACAGCCACCACAAGGAATGACAGAGTCTAAAAGTTTCCCTTATGATAGTCAATTTTGAACTAGCCTAACGCTACGAATAAATGAAGTTTTTTTGACGATAAAGATACGCTCCCATAGACTTTGAGGCTTATGGCAAACAATATTATTTTTTCTGATTGGGATGGGACACTTACTTTAGATGAAAAGATGCAACCGCTCTTTTTTGAAATTGCGAATCTCATTAAAAAAAATCAAGATGAATTAGTGATCGTCTCGGGCAGGTCAGTATCATGGGGCCATTTTATGATGAGCCACTTACCTGTTTCTGCCGCTATTATGGAAAGCGGGGGAGTTATTCTTACTCCTGACGAGACTCACGATATTAAAGAAGAATATTTAGTGCATTTAGAAGATTTAGTACGCTTGCGTGCTATCACCGAAAAACTAAAAGACACTTTTCCTGACTGCCCTCTCTCTTTTGATTCATTTGGTAGGTGCGCTGACCGTGCAGTGGATCTCTTGATTTTAAGAGAACAATGTCCTCATCTCGAAAAAGAAATTTATAAATTTTTTAAAGAGGAGGGAGTCTCCTATGCCGCATCTAATATTCATATTAATTTTTGGTTTGGAAATATTTCTAAGTCATTAGGGATGGATTATTTTTTTAAACATTATCGCCCTCAAGTGAAAAAAGAAAATTGTGTTTTTTTTGGAGACGCTTTAAATGACGAACCTGTTTTTGAAGTGTACCCGCACACAGTCGCTGTCAGTAATATTGATAAATATTGGGATCAGTTAAAATTTAAACCGACAGTTAAGTTACAAGGAGAAGAGGGCAGAGGACCTAGAGGGGTTTTAAGTTATTTGCAAAATCATTTTTATAAAAAATAATTTTTAAGAGAGTCTTCTATTTTTTGTTGCAGAAAATTTTCATCCATCATTTTTTTTTCTTGTAACCATATTTTTAAATCTAAAGGTAGGGGGGCCATAAAAGTTTTCATTTTTCCTTGATAAGAAAAATGAATGGCGATAGCGTGCAAAGCGTGGCGTGGAATTTCTAACTCTTCACAATCGCTATCTGTGGCAAGACCATCCTTATGCCGAGAAAAAATCTGAGCATCTCCACTGTAGAGTTTATCTCCTAAAAGGGGAAACCCGTGATGAGCGGCATGAACCCTAATTTGATGTTGCCTACCCGTTTTAGGAAAAGCTAAAGCTAAAAGATAAGTATCATTTTCAGCTAAAAGTTCAAAAAGAGTTTCAGAGGGCTTAGCTTCAGAATCGCCTTGTGGACAAGCCTGCATAAAAATAGTCGAGCTTTTAATGGTAGGCAAAATATCTAAGGGCTTGAGGGATTCTGAAGCTGTAAAAGGAAAAGAAGTTTTAAAATGCTTGTTTTTTTTTCCAATGAGAAAATAACACTTTTTAATTTTCCCACTTTCAAACATCTGAGAAATTTCCATAGTCATTTTGGTGTCTTTTCCCAGCAGAAGGATACCAGAGGTTTCACGATCAATGCGGTGAATAGAATGAATGAGTTTTTTATGAATTTTCTGAAAATAAGTAGTAGCACAGTGAAAAAGATGACGACCTGAAGGGTGAACAGTCATGAAAGGAGGTTTAGAAATAACAATGATAAAATCATCTTCAAAGATGACAGGAGGATCATACTCTAGAGGAACTTTTTTTCCATTCCAAAATTCTTCTTCTTCCTTTTGCTTGGTGAAGGTGAGAGTTACTTCTTCTCCTTTGCTTAATTTAATACTAGGTTTGTGAGGAGGAGATCTTTTAAGCCCTGTGACTATAACTTCTTTTTTTTCAATTTTCTTTTTTATAAATTCTCGTGAAAAACTAGAGAAATGATCTTTTAAGAATTGATCTAAACGAATACCATGTTCTTTTTCAGTAACAGGATAAACGATAGTATAAGTATCATCGTTAAAAGAACGTTTGATCTGACTCATAGGTTAGTAACATTCTTTAATAAGATATTTTAAAAGATTCAAAGCTCCTACTTCTGAATAATGATATTCGGAAATTAAGTTTCTTAAAATAGTATTTACTTTTTCATAGCGTTCTTGGTTCAAAATTTCGTTCCCAAAAACTCTTTTTTCAGGAGGTAATTTTTCAAAGTCACTTAAGAAGAAAACTAAGTTATCTGCAACTTCTCCAATGATTTTCTTTTGTTCATTATGAAAAGATTCCTGTAATTTTTTTACAATTTCAGGAAAAACGTCAGTATAAGAGATTGTTTTTTTTGGGTGATCGAGAGAGTAAGCTCCTAGTGTTGCGATAAGGTGAGAGTGAAAAACTTTAGGTTCTTCCGTCAGCCCTATATTATTTTCAAACTCTTTAATAAAATAAGTGTCAGCTGTTTCTGATTTTCCTGTAATTGCACTTTTAACTTTTTCACCTCTCATTAAGTGACTAATTTGAACAATGTAGCGACCTAAATATTCTTCATAAGATCTATCGTCAACTAATCCTAAACACGTTCGCACTTCACTATCCAGCTGAGAAAGGGCGTGTTTTTTAAGTAAGGCGATAAACTTAAGAGAGCTATGGTAATCACCTTGTTCGGCAATATTTAAAAAATCAAATTCATTTTTTCTGTCATTAAATGTTTCCAAATATTCCAAAACTTCAATGAAAGAAAGAGAAGGATAGCGTAGGGATATTTCGTAGATTATTTGTTTTACTTCACGTGGAGAGATGCCAAATTTCCCTTCGTAGAAAGTATCATTTAAATATTCATTTAAGATAAGAGGGATATGCGTTTTTAATATTTTTTTCTGTTCGGAATTAAAACGAGCAGGAATAATTTCTTCAGCATAGAGGAGAGCTTTCTCTAGAGGGTTTAAGGTCTCTGCGATTTCTCCTATTTGTGAACTCTCAAAGTTCTTGCGAGCACAAGGACGTAATCGAGTCATCACTGACCACAAACATAAAATTTCTAAAGCATGAGGCTCAAAAATAGTAGTTTGTTTTAAATTATTTTTTTGCTCTTCATAAATTTTTTCTTCGAGCGTAGCTGAGAGTAGGTAAGGGACTTTGACAAAATGAAAACGCCCTTTGAAGGAATTAAAATCAGGGTGTTGTTTAAAAGCCGCATAGTGTGTTTCATTGGAACTTCCCACAAATAAAATATCTAACTCGGTTAAAATTCCTTGCAAATTAATAGTACGTGTTTCCATGGTCATCAGTAGATATTTAAAAGTATCTAGAGGGCGTTTTAAGAGATCAGAAAATTCTAATACTCCTCGATTGGCCATGACCGCTTCACCTGACAGGTTAAAAAGATTTAAAGACTGTAAACTAGGTGGAAGATTGGCCATACGACGGTCCATCGTAATTTGTTGCAGATGAGCATCTACGTGGAGTTGTGGCTCGATAGTAATAAGACCTAGAGAATTATTTTTACTAAAAGAGAGACGTTCTACTCTAATATGTTTAAAAACTTCCAGGTAGTCACCTTTATAGTTTTTGAGAAGAGCATCAAAAATCATACGGTTTCTTTTACTTAAATCACCATGATAGAGAGAGGTTTTTTTGACCATTTCTAAAAGTTTTGGTTTTTTTTCTAAAAATTCATGAATAAGACTTTGCCGCTCCATTAAGGGAATAAGTAAGAGCGGTGATTCTTTTAAATCAGCACTTAAAATAGCACTAATATATTTATCATCCAAGTTAGCATAAGACATGAGTGTTTTATCTGTCGTTATATTTTGACTTAATCCCAGTCCACCTTTAACAAAGGTATCAATGGGAAAAATCCAACTGAAAGTATGCAAAGCCCCTTCTTCTAATTTTGAATAATCTTCCAATCCTTCCATAATTTTACGAATAAGAGTCGTTTTGGCAGAGCCATTAGGGCCTATGAGGAGTAAAAATTTGTTATTAAATCCTTCTTCAGTAAAATGAGTAATTTGTTCATAGATAGCTTTCTGTACTTCCCATTGCCCTTGAAGCTGTGGAGAATGAGGTTTTGTACGATTAAAAAGTTTAAATCCTCCTTTCTCGTTTTGACCAAAATAATTAAACATATCTTTGACGTACAGAGCATTATTTCTAAGTTCTCTTTCAGGATGTTCTTTAAGAATTGTCATGTATTCATCAAAACTTAAAATACTACTAAGTTCATTTTGCCCATTTTTTAGTTGCTCTTGCCATTTCATATTAAATCCTTGCTTGAAAACTTAAAGGAGTTAAGCCTATTATAGACCGATTTTAAGGATTCAAGTAGCCGTATGCGACAGTTTTTTATTATTTCTTTGATTTTTCTTTTAGGTCTAGGAGTTTTTTTTCTAGGGCTTAAGATTCCTGTTGCGAAAACACTTAAATTTTCTGCAAGTTCCTCTGAAAAAACGGCATTAGATGTTTTAATAGCAGGAGCAAAAAAAATTCAGGAAAGATTTGAAAAAGGAGATTTTGAGCAAAATTTTCTCAAACAAAAATATAATTGCCCTTTTGAAATAGGAAATTTAGAAAACGTAGGTTCAGAATATTTAAGATGTAATGCTAATTTTTTACAATGTTTCCTTCAGGGTGGCACGGGACATGATAGATCCTTCACCGTCAAAGCCAGTGATGGAAAAGACTATCATGTTCTAGTCAATCCTATTTTTAAATCTCCTGCTCGTTATCTAAAAAAAGATCGTTATTATGAAATCGTAACTCGTAATCAAAAAGAAGGGGCGTTTATTCCGAGTTACGCTGTTCAGTTGAATATATCTATTCAAGAAAAAACAAATTGGAGCCTGAATATTTTGTTAGAAAATACCTGTGCAACGACGTATCTTCCTCAAGCTTTTTACACTGATTTTGATACTTTTCATCAAGATATTTATGTAGATAAATTTTTAGTGACGTGGCGAGATATCATTGAATGGATAGATTATAGTAAAACATCTTTGTACATAACTCCTCCTAAAAACAGAACGGATTGGTCTGCTCCCGCTACGGGTTTAAACTTTGATCAGATGCAAAAGTATTGTGCCTTTCGTGGGAAACAAATTCTTCCTTCACATATTTTTAAAGCGGCAAGTCTGTACCGCGAAAAAGAAAACTTAGGGAAGATTTATCCAAGTGTTTACCCTTGGACTGCCATAAATTATAAATCTTTTATAGAAAAAATTAAGAAAGGACAACCTTCTGAGAATTTTATAAATAGCGAAAATTGCTCTTTAGTCTATAGTAGCGATTGTCTTAAATATCCACCGTCTCATTATTCCAATGCTTCTACTAGTTGGATAGGGATGAATGAAATCTTAGGAGGGAGCTTAGAAGCTTTTGCAAATCCATTTAATCCAGATGAAAACTTAAAACTTTCGAGTCTCTATTTCCCTTGGGAAAGTGGAATGCACTCTGTAGGGAACGTTGGGACATGGAACAAAAAAGATACAGATAGAAAAAGTATAAGTGTGGAATTACCACAAAGTATAGAATCTTTGGCCATAGGTTTTCGCTGTTACGAGATGTTAGCAGGAGAAGATCTATGAAGAGGTATTGCTTACTTTTTCTTTTTTTAGGTTGTGGTTTTAAATATAAAGCGGAAAATTTTTATGCTGAAAATTTAAAACGCTGGAGTTCAGCTTTTAAAATAAGTGAAATGCATCCAGCTTTTATAGAAGGAAAATCTCCCATGGGCCTTGCAGGAATTCCGCAGGCCTTATTTAAAATAAGCTACCTTGGGACAGATGATGTCTATTCTTTGCATGATTGTGTTTATTATGTGAACCCATCTTTACAAAATCAAGGGACACTGGCAGTCATTCGAGATGTAGGTGAAAAATCATGCGATACCCTTAAACGTGAACGTTATGATGCAAAAATAACTGCGCTAGATAATATAGAAATAGATTTTCCTAATGACTCATACGTACTTAAAATAACAATCATTAAAAAAGAAAAAAAAATTATCCAAGAATATGAGTTTTTTAATCTTATCAAAGGTTGGCAAACAAGAGAGAACGGTCAGGTTTTAAAGAGTGCTCAAGAAGGAGAAATTTTTAAATCTAAAGCAGAAGATAAGTTACAAAGAGGGCTTACTATTTTTTCTCTAAAATATAAAAATAAAAAAATTGAAGCGAAAATAAAAAAAGATCAAAGAATAATTAAAGAAAAAACTTTATGTCATCAAGTAGATGATAAGTGTGAATCCACTATGCCTTATCAGTGTAACTTATGTGCTGAAGGTTTTTATGAAGGAGCGGCAACTCTCTGTGAGCGTGGAGGCCCTAAATATTGTGGAATCTCTCACTGTGGAGAAAAAAATGAACCTGCTTGCCCACGCGGACTCACCTTAGTTAAAAAAAATAAACAAGATGTTTGTGAGGCAGGAAGCCTGGCTGGAATTTGTAATGAAGGCTTAACTTCTATTTGTGAAAATGGTGTTTTGGTGTGCAAATAAGATGTTTAAGGTTTTGAAATAGTAAGTGTACCTAAAATAGCTTGTAAGTCTTCAATAGTTTCAACACCAAAACAATCAATAGTCTCAAGATTATGAGGATTTTCATTAAGAATCATACGAGTTACATGGACTTTGGCTGGAGGATTTTGAGCTGGATCTAGATGAATAACATTCCATAAAGAAGCTTGTAGATTTTTTATTTCACATGGTTCCTTGATGGTGAACACTACTTGGCAAAATTTATTTTTTACATTTTCTAGTTCAAAAATAAACCTTGGATTGTGATCATTAGTCATTTCTGGAATTAATCCCTTAAGACTAAGAGCTTTTAGATATAATACAGATCCTTTAGAAACATCTTTAAGTAAAGTTATTTGTTGTTGAGCATAGGAAGAGAGAGCGCAAGAAAAAATAATAATTGCGAATAGCTTATTTATTAAAGATTTCATTTTTACACCTCGTAACATTATTTGCGGATTTTTTTATATCATATAGTCATTTTTGAGTGAGAATTTTTTTTTAAACGTATAAAAATTACCTGTTTGTTCATTTAAGAGATTTTTAACGATATTACAGATAGTTACGAGGAGTTAACTTCCAAAAAATACCTTATTTTTTGAGTTTAGGAATAAATCTGCGTAAGCACTTCTTGAATTTTTTTATAGTTCTCGGAAAAATTATTAAATCCTAGGCTTATGCGAACTACTCCTCGTCCCGCACTTTCACTAATTCCCATATTTTTTAAAACTTTAGAAATAGCTGTGTCACCGTCAGAACAAGCAGAAGAAGTGGTCACAAAAATATTATTTTTTTCTAATTCTTTTTGAACTGTAGAACCTAAAAGCGGTGGGTGCGCTATGAGTGTCGTAGAAGGAAGGCGAGGAGAATTTTCTCCAATGATAACAACACTTGGAAAAGATTTTTTTAGGTTCATTTCAAAATTTTTCCGTGCTTGTTCCAGTTCAGGAAGAAGAGGAATTTTTTTTTCAAAAGCTTCCAGTGCTACGCCTAAAGTTTCAATGCCCAAATAATTTTGCGTGCCACCGCGTTTATTTCCTTCTTGTCCCCCACCGAAAATGAGAGGGATAAAACCTTTAGCTTCTTTGATGAGCAACACTCCGATACCAGTGAGTGCTCCAATTTTATGTCCTGACATCACAGCAAAATCAGCTCCACACTTCCCAAAATCAAAAGAGGCTTTACCAATAAACTGCGTGGTATCCGAAAAATAGTAAGCTTCATATTTCTGACAAACTTTTGCTATTTCTTCATAAGGCTGAATAATGCCCGTTTCGTTATTAGCGGCCATGATGGAAACGAGGGCCACTTCATTTCCTTTTTTTTGCATGAAGTTCTCAAAGTCATTTATATTTAAAACACCTGTTTCTCCTACAGGAAAAATAAAAAGCTCATATCCTTGAGACTCATAGTCTTTAGCCGTTTGTAAAACAGCTGAATGTTCGATAGCAGAGATGACAATTAATTTTCTAGCAGGATTTTTTTTCTGCATGCATTTAAGAGCACTATGAAAAGCCGTGGAAATTCCTTCAGTAGCTCCTGATAAAAAAAGAATTTGATTGGGTTTTGCACCTAATACTTGCGCACAAGTAAGTCTTACTTTTTCCATGGAACCCATGATCTTAGTTCCCAAAGCGTGAGAGGCATTGGGATTGGCAAAAGGACCTTCGCAAAGCCTAGTTTTTAAAAAATCCAATACCTCCGTACAAGGAGGGGCAGAGCCATTGTAATCAGCGTAAATCATGCATAGGGTGTATCAAAAAAAGCTTAAATCTTCTAGTCCTTTATATCAAATACTTCCTTATCAATAATCCATTCCTCTTTCTATTTTTAAAATGATATCATGAAATTCATGAATATATTCCATCCTGATCTTTCTCTCCTTAATTTAGCTTTCAGGGCCATCGTTGTTTATTTTAGTATCCTGTTACTCTTAAGAATTTCTGGCAAAAGACAGTTAGGGCAAATGGGAGCTACCGAGTTTGTGGCACTTTTGCTCATAAGCAACGCTGTTCAAAATGCTATGAACGGAGGAGACAATTCACTTACAGGAGGAGTGGTGTTAGCAGTCGTTCTGATTGCATGTAGCGTTCTTATTTCTTTTCTCACTTATCGCAGTTCTTTTTTTAGTATGTTGTTTGAAGGAACGCCCACACTTCTTGTTCATCATGGAAAAATAATTAAAAAAAATCTTTTCAAAGAAAGGTTAAGAGAAAGTGAACTGATGGCACTCTTGCGCAAACAAGGTGTACATAACCTGCATGAAATTTCCACCGCCATTTTGGAAGCGGATGGAACTTTAAGTATCACTAAAATCTAATTTGACGGGCCTTATCAGACTCTCTATACTTAAATAATAAATGGATTATTTTTACAAAAGGCTAAGGATATGCCGATGAAAATTATTACAATAGCCAATAACAAGGGCGGCGTGGGAAAAACCATGCAGTCTTACCAACTCAGTTGTTTTCTAGCTAACAAAGGCTTTAAAGTGTTATGCGTGGATTTAGATTCACAGGCCAATTTTAGCTCAACACTCGGAGTTCAAATTCAGCGAAGCCTCATTTGCGAGTGGCTGATTGGTGATGTGGAAGCTAAAGATATTTTAATTCCCGCTCAAGGCAAATACGATTTTTATAAAAATATTACAGTGATTCCCTCTAGTCGTCATTTGGCGAGCCTTTCCAAACTTTTGATTCTTTCAGAAGATGAAGTAAGAAAAAGTGCGGGTCGCAAAGAAAGACTTCTTAAAATTCGCTTAGAAAAATTAAAAGAAGATTTTGATTACGTGGTGATTGATACACCTCCGATGCTAGGGGATGAACTTATTATGGCACTGGTGGCCTCTGATAGAGTGCTTATTCCTACACAAGCTCAAGATTATTCCATTGATGGACTAGAAGAACTTATGGATACGTTTGAAATTATTAAAGAGAGCGAAAATCCAAAACTTACTTTTTCTATTATTCCCTCTATGGTCAATGTACGTAGAAAAATTGAAAGACAACGCTTAGAAGAACTCAAAGAAAATTTTCAAATAACGCCTGTAATTCGTAATTTAGTAGAGATGCAGGAATCAGTTTCTATTCGTAAGCCCATTTTTATGATGGGAAAAAAATCCAAAGGGGCCCAAGACTATCAAGTGCTATGGGAATCTTTAGGACTTAATTAATTCTAGCCAAGGAGTGGCAAGGAGTAGTACATGGCAAAAGATTTTAGCCCCAGAATTTCTAAAAAATCTCGTGAGACAATAGATCTTTCCAGTCTTATTCAAAATGATCGCTTCAGTCAGATGGAGCAAGGTCTTCTGAAAAATACCCCTGTAAAAACCGTAAAACTTTCTGAGATTAAAGTGAAAGAACAAGTTCGTACTAAATTTTACGATGAGTCTTTACAAGAGTTAGCAGAAAATATTCGCACCAATGGTCTGATCCAGCCTTTGGTTTTGCATAAAGAAGGAGAGACTTATACTCTCTTATGCGGAGAACGTAGATATCGTGCTATGAGTATGATTGGGCTTCTGGAAGCTCCTTGCCATGTTTTAGAAAATAAATCCTTAGAAGAACTCATGGCCATTCAATTTTCAGAAAATTCTTCCAGAGAAAATTTACACTATGTGGATAAAGCTCAAGGTATTTATGAATATCAAAAAGTGACAGGAGCGTCAGAGCGAGAAATTGAAAAAGCACTTGGTATTTCAAAGTCTGAAGTCCACCGAGGAATTCTCATTGCTAAACTTCCTGATTCTGTAAAAAGTTCTGCTAAAGCTTTTGATATTGAAAAATATGTGCTGTTAGAATGGGACGCTCTCAAAGAAGGAGTGACAAAGAAGAAAGTGCAAGTGCTTTTGGAACAAGGGTATGTTTTGACTCGTACTCAGCTTAAAAAAGCCCTTCTGATGCATGAAACAGGAGCTAAAACAGAGTTAAATGCTCCAATACTTAAGCGTAAAAACACTAAAAATATTTCCGCGGCGGCTTTTATTAAGGCCATGGAAACAAAAACCGACAAGCTTACACCTAAAGCAAAAGAGATCCTAAGGAATCTTGTGGAGGAAACCAGAGACATGATGGACCTCTAGCCCAAAAAGAAGGAATTTTTTGGCATCTCATTTGCACCTTAAATAGGTAAAACCAAGAGAAACAAGATCGTTTCTCTTAAGATTTTAAGGTGTTAATATGAAGCAAGCTTTCAAAAACGATTCTCCAACAACAACGTCATGTATAGGATTTATCCACCTGTCCAAAAAATCAACTTTTGGTTATTTGCAACTTTGGTATCTTTCTTTATTTATTATGATTTTTGGAATGAGTGTTACAAAACTATTTGCCCAAGAAAGTGGGCAAATACAGCAAGAAATAGTCATGGGAGGAGAAGAGTTCTCTCCTTTAGAAAGTTGGTATGACGCTTTAGTAGATAAAGATGACTCTTATTTTGAAGAAATGAAGGTGACATTAGAGAACTGGCAAATGCAAGAAGAAGAGATGAAAAATTTTAATTTAGAAAGTATTTACGTTGGTTCTGAACAAAATTTAGAAGGACAAAAAGAAGAGTACGTAGTGAGAGGTTTTCGTCGCTACGCTCAAAAAAAACTTAAGGCAAGAAGACAAAGAGCTCAGCAAGGTACTTTTTTAGCTACGATGAACAAGTTAGATGTTTCTCCTATTGCTCAAACAGCCACAGGCTTTAAATTAAAATTAAAATTTGGTTTTAGACTTGATACAGGGGATGCCATTGTACGTTTAGATAATCCTTTAGTAGGAGCAGTGGCCCGTATTTCTATGAATGGAGATACTTTTATTGAACTTAATAAAACCTCTCAAAAACTAGGACTTACTTTAAGATCTCAATATCGCAGTCATGAAGGTTGGAATACTTCACTAGAGAAAAGACTGACAAAAGCTATTTCAGCTACAATTGCCAACAACCAATATGAAAATACTGTGCAATTAGGCTATTCTCGCAGTTTCTAGTCTTCCCATTTAGTAGGAAAAGATTTAAATTCTTCAAAATATAAATTTTTTGAAGGAGCTTTATGTCGTTTACTAGTAGTCCCCTTTATAAAGATGCGATTGCTCAATTGGAAGCCGCGGCTCAAGTCATGAATTTGGATCCCAATATTTTAGAAAGACTTAAATACCCTAAAAGAGCTTTACAGGTTTCTGTACCCATCAGACTGGATGATGGTTCCGTTAAAACATTTATTGGTTACCGTGTTCAGCACAATATGACTTTAGGGCCAGGTAAGGGAGGAATTCGTTATCACCCTGGAGTGGACTTATCTGAAACCACCGCTCTTTCCATGCTTATGACTTTTAAAAATTCTCTAGTAGGTCTTCCACTAGGTGGGGCCAAAGGGGGAATCCAAGTTGACCCTAATGATCTTTCACGTCAAGAATTACAAGCACTGACTCGTCGTTATGCGACAGAAATTAGTATTATTGTAGGTCCTGATAAAGACATTCCAGCTTCTGATGTGGGAACTGATGAACAAATTATGGCGTGGTTTGTAGATACTTTTTCTCAAATTAGCGGCTACGCTGTTCCTGGAGTTATCACAGGAAAACCACTGGCTACAGGTGGTTCCGTAGGTCGTAAAGAATCCACAGGGAAAGGGGTAGCCTATTGTATTCAATTCGCTTGTGAAAAATTAGGTAAAAAATTAGCGGGTTCTACAGTGGCTATTCATGGTTGTGGAAAAGTAGCCATTCCTGCCGCCAATGATCTTATAGAATATGGAGCAAAAATTGTGGCGATGAGTGATTACACTGGAGCTGTCTATAATAAAAATGGCTTAGATGTTCAAGCTGTAGTGGATTGGACTCAACATAAAAAAGGTTTGCTTAAGGATATGGTGGGTGTGGAGCATATTTCCAATGAAGAATTATTTGCACTCGATGTGGATATTTTAATACCAGCCGCTATTGATGGTGTGATTACAGAAAAAAATGCTCCTAATGTCAAAGCTAGAATTATTGCAGAAGGAGCAAATGGACCACTCACCAAAGAAGCCATTGATATTGTGACTGCTAAGGGAGCTTTTGTGATTCCTGATATTTTGTGTAATGCAGGAGGAGTGATTGTTTCCTATTTTGAATGGGTGCAAGGAACGACCCAACTTTATTGGGGACTTAAAGAAGTTAATGAAAAATTACATTCCGTTCTTAAAGATGCTTTTCAGCGTGTCACTCACAATGCAGAAAAATATAAAGTAAATATGAAGCAGGCGGCACTGATCACTTCTCTACAAAGATTAGCGGCGGCGATGCGCCTGCGCGGTATGTTCCCTTAAAATTATTCATAATCTGGGCATCTTTTAATCCTCATACGAGACTCGTCGTCTCAGCGTACTATTACGTACGCTTCCGACTCCTCGCTCTACTCGAATTAAAATCTGCTCCATATTCTGAATAATTATTCTCCCCCAAAAAATTATAAAAATTCAATAATTTAGACTTCAGCTTCTTTTTCTCTTCTTGCATTTAATAATGCAGGAGGTGTTTATGGAAGTGCGAATGCAAGGACTTACGCTGGAGAAAAATTTCTTTAGATTGGTGGATATCTTTGGCTATTCTTCTCAAGGCTTACCTGGGCTGGAAATTGTGGGGCTTGGGGCGCAGGGAAAAAACATGAAGGAAAAATTCATTTTTATTGCGAAAGAGAAAAAAATGAAGATTCCTTTAAAGCGTTATGTCTTGTGTGTAGATCAAGAGATCACTCATCATGCCTGGTTAGAAATTCCACTACTTTTAAGTTTTTGGTTTTTAAGTGGTCACTTACAACTCAAGACTATGCATAACTGTTTAGCTTTTGGGCAAGTTTCAGTTAAAGGTGAATTTATAGAGCCTGTTTTAAGTTTAGAGGAGCGGCAAAAAATTTTTTCTCTTGCTAGCACGAATACCGTTTATCTTTCGCAACATAAAAGTGAATTTTTTCATCAGCTTGATTTGAAGGATTTTGTTCAGGAGTTAGCATAAAAAAAGGGAGACTTTCGTCTCCCTTTTTTTTATTTAAAAAATTTCTTTTAAAGTGAATATTGCACTAGAGCAAAATCACTCGGCTCATCAAAGTCATTAGTATTAAAAGCATAAGGATTAACTCCGCCTACGTTGTAAGCTTCAGTAGGTTTAAAAACATAAGCATAGCCATTGTTATTAGTGGCAAGTGGGTCAAATCCTAGAAAATAAAGATCCCCACCGAGAATACGTAGATAGGTAGGATAAAATCCTGTAGTAAGCGGAGATATCACTCTTGAAGAGTTTCCAGTCACTTCAAAAATTTCATCATAATTGGAAGCTCCAATGGCCGCCGCATAGATGGAAGTTGCCGTAACAGCAATTTCTTCAACGTCTTCGTTACAGCTAACACATAAATCAATAAGAGTTGCATTCACTAAAGGAGTACTGGTGTCATAAGTATAAAGTCCTCTATCTCCAAGGGCATCACTGGAGATGTACACTAACTTATTACCTTGAGCTTTAAGACCCTCTGGTTGGCTGGAAGCACTTCCGCTCGTATCTGCTTCCGTCACTATTGTTGCTGTTGTACCGTCGTATTTAAAGACTTCGTAGTTACTCCCATCTGTGGTTGCTCTAAAATAAACAAATCCATTTATTCCAACAAAATAATAAGGATAAGAAGGTCCTGTAGTACGAATCTCAGTAAATTTAGGGTTAGTCGCACCACTTAAAGTACTAGAGACTGAGTCTGGCGTATTAGGATCATATTCACAAAGTTCTACATCGCTTGTAGTGGTGCAATTAAAGTAAAGCTTACCATTAATAGCAGTTAATCCCGTAGGTGATACTGCTGTGGTTCCGTTGAAAACCATTTTAGGATTAGTAGCAGAAACGGCTAAAGTAGTATCATAAACCCAAAGTTCATAGCCGTTAGTGGCATCTTGAGCATTGAAGTAGAGCTTACTGCCGATAAAAGCAGTTCCTCTAGAAAAATCCAATCCACCAAAGTTATTACCTGTGTAAAGATCTGCCACAAAAGAAACAGTATTGGTTCTTAGGTCATATTTCCAAAGCTCATATTCAGATCCATTTTGCGCTCCTCCTTCAAAATAAATAACACCATTATAGCTAGGAAGCATGGTGACATTATCATAACCGTAGTTAGTCACTTCATAGGTTCCAGGAATGATAGAATTAACTCCTGTGGCAAGGTCGTACTTAAAGAGCTTGCGAAAGTTACAAACAAGGTCTTCACAGTCACTGTAAACAATAGCTGAGACAGTTGTGGTAGCTTTCACTCCACTGGTGTTTGACGTACAACTGATGAAGCTTGCCATGGCCAAACTTAATAATAAAATGTTCTTAAAAATCATAGAAAACCCTCCCTAAAATCAGATAAATGAAACATTATATTCTCTGATTTAAAGAGCGGGCGGTAGTGTGCACTTTTATTTTGCAACACTTTATTTTTTTAAATAGAAAGCACTTGCATCATATTTTTAAGCTGTGCAAAATCAGAATAGATAGATTTATTCTTAAGGGAATTTTTGAGAGGAGTGAGTTGAATTTTTCCTTGAGAAAAACTAGTTATGGTGGAGATTTTATTTTGCACAAATGCTTGTACTGCAAGGTATCCCATTTTTGATGCCATAAAACGATCAGTGGGAGTAGGAACACCACCACGTTGGATATGGCCTAACACACACACCCG
>JAGOVR010000084.1 GCA_018060635.1 Bacteriovoracaceae bacterium | reverse complement strand
AATTAAGACCTTAAAAGATAAAACCTAAAAACAAAAGATGATGAGTATAAATGGAAATAAAGTCTACTCTTGACTCTGCTATGCCAAAGAAAATAATAGGATGCGTCCATTGTTATGCTCCTTGCTACTCTGTTATCTTAAATTCAGAGAACTTAGCATTTTGTTGTGGTGGTTGTTTAGCTGTCTATTCTTTTTTAAGAAAATCAGGCCTTAAAAATTATTATGAGATTAAAGCTCAAAGCAAATTAAAAGCAGAAGAGTTTTTTACTCCTAACTCTGTAGGGAATAAGAATTATAGTTATTTGGATCAAAATGATTTTCAAAAAGATTTTTCTAGACAAAAAAATAATGATCAGAAAGAAATGAGTTTTTATATAGAAGGAATGAGTTGTTTAGCTTGTGTTTGGGTTTTAGAAAAGATTCCTCAATTTGTTCCTCATACTCAAAATATTCATGTCGATCTTTCTAAGTCTTGTGTCAAAGTGATTATCGATTCAGAGGGGAAGTTTTCTGCAGTGGCGAAGATGATAAATCAAATGGGGTACGTCCCTCATCCCTTAGGAGAAGAAGAAGACACTCAAGTTTGGCAGGATACAGAAGATAAGAAAGATCTTATTCGGATAGGAGTTGCGGCGGCCAGTGCAGGTAATTGTATGCTTTTTTCAGTGGCACTTTATGCTGGAGCACTTCAAGAATTTGGAACTTTTTTTAGTTGGATGGCTTTTATTTCCTCTCTACCTAGTATTATTTATGGTGGATATCCTTTTTATAAAAAAGCTTGGCAAAGTTTAAAACACAGAGAAATGTCTATTGATGTTCCGTTAGCTTTATCTTTGGTGTTAGGTAGTGTTGTCGGTTTTTTTCAGCTATTAAGAGGAAGTTACGATTTTTATTTTGATGGACTTGCCACTCTTATCTTTTTTATTTTATCCGCACGTTATTTTTTAAAAAGATCTTCGAAGAAAGGGTTAAGTGCTAGTCGGATTGCTCGCTTTTTTGAAAGTGGAGTTGTTCAAAGACAAAATTCTCAAACTTTGCAATTTGAGGAAGTTTATAAAAAATATATAAAAGCAGATGATATTTTAAGAGTGGATGTAGGACAGATGATTCCTGTAGATGGAGAAATTATAAAGGGTGAAACTTTTTTAAACACCTCTTTACTCACGGGAGAGATGCATCTGACCTCAGCTAGTGTTGGCGAGAAAGTTTTTTCAGGAACTCTTAATATGGGTAGTATGTTTCTTATGCAGGTGAATTCCATAGGAATAAATACTAGGCTTGGAAAAATTTTAAAAAAGGTAGAAGAAAATTGGGGAAAACGAGCACCTGTAGTTGATATCGCAGATCGCATGGCAAAGTATTTTTTAACAGCTATGATTTTATTGGCTTTCGCCGTTGTCATTGTATGGATATTAAAGGGGCAAGCGGGAGTGGGAATACATCGAGCTCTTTCCCTTATTATTATTACCTGTCCTTGTGCTTTAGGACTTGCAACTCCACTGGCTTTGGCCAGAACGATGGGCATAGCTTCACAAAAAGGAATTATTGTAAAAGATGAAGCGGTCATAGAAAAAGTAGCAAAGACTCAAAATGTTTTCTTTGATAAGACAGGGACGTTGACGACAGGATCTTTTAAAGTAGCTTCTTCACAAAACATTGCGACCCCAGTTGTTTCACTTTCATCTGAAGAGATTATTTACTTATTAGAAAAAGAATCGTCACATCCTATTGCTATTTGTTTAACGGGTTACATATTACAAAATACATTTGTAGATAAAATGAGAGAGATTTTATTAGAAGAGAAAAAAGAAAAAGTAGGAGTAGGAGTAGAGGGAAGAATCCAAGGGGTTATCTATCTTCTTTCTGCTATGGAAAGTTATGATCATAAAACGACCTTAGCTCTTTATGAAGGGGTGGAGAGAAAAATAATTCACATAATTACCTTGCAAGATGAAATACGTCCTGAGGCAAAAGAAATTATACAGAAATTAAAAAAACTCAAAATAGACTCTTACCTTCTCTCAGGAGATAACCCTTCAGTGGTTGCATTGGTGGCCCAAGAATTATCAATTGCCAAAGATAAAGCATGGGGGCATATCTCTCCTGAACAAAAATATGAAAAAGTTTTAAAAACACCTCATGCGCTGGTGGTGGGAGATGGGGCCAATGATGCGTTAGCTTTAAGTTCTTCTCATGTAGGGATTGCAGTAAAAGGAAGTATGGAACTAGCCATGCGAGCGGCAGATGTTTATATGACGTCTCACCATTTGAATAAAATTTATCAGTTTATTATTCTTAGTCGAGAAACACTAAAAGTGGTTAAGCGCAATTTATGGTTCTCGTTATTTTATAATGGATTGGGTGTTGCTTTAGCTCTGATGGGTTGGATTGGCCCACTGGGTGCGGCTATTCTGATGCCAGTGAGTTCCTTTACGGTTCTTCTTTCTAGTACAATAGGAACAAAAAAAATGCGGAAGCTATAATGGAAATTATTTATTTTATGGTCCCTTTGGCTTTTCTTTTGGGTGTTTTGTTTGTGGTTTTTTTTATTTGGACAGTAAAAAAAAACCAATATGATGATTTAGATAAGTCAGCTCAAAAAATATTAATAGATGATGAACCTATAAAGAGAGGATAAATTTTATGAATGGAAAAGGTGAAACAGGACAAAAGTTAGAGTCATTTTCTTACGACGATGACTTAGTTAAAATGTTTACCATTGCGACCATTGTATGGGGAGCAGTGGCTATGCTCATTGGAGTTTTAATTGCAGGACAGCTTGCCACATGGAAGCTTAACTTTGGACTGGAGTGGATGACGTTTGGAAGGTTAAGACCCTTACACACCAATGCGGCTATTTTTGCTTTTTGTGGAAATGCTATTTTTGCTGGTATTTATTATTCGACACAGAGACTTCTGAAGGCCCGTCTTTTTAATGATATGTTAGGGCGCATTCACTTTTGGGGATGGCAACTTATTATTGTGGCGGCGGCGGTATCTTTGTTATTAGGATATTCTCACGGTAAAGAATATGCAGAATTAGAATGGCCAATTGATTTAGGTATTACCTTTGTATGGGTTGTCTTTGCTATAAATTTTTTTGGAACACTTATACGTAGGAGAGAGAAGCATATTTATGTGGCGATTTGGTTTTATATTGCAACCATTGTAACAGTTGCTATTTTACATATTGTAAATTCATTAGAAATTCCTGTTAGTTTTATGAAGAGTTATCCTATCTATGCTGGAATTCAGGATGCTTTAGTACAGTGGTGGTATGGACATAATGCCGTAGCTTTTTTTCTTACTACTCCTTTTTTAGGACTCATGTATTATTTCATTCCTAAAGCCGTTAACAGACCTGTTTATAGTTATCGTTTGTCTATTATCCATTTTTGGTCTTTAGTTTTTATCTATATTTGGGCAGGCCCTCATCATCTTCTTTATTCAGTTTTGCCTGAGTGGTTACAAACAACAGGAATGGTTTTTTCCATCATGTTATGGGCCCCGTCATGGGGTGGGATGATTAATGGTCTTCTCACATTAAGAGGTGCGTGGGATCGTGTGCGCAAAGATCCTGTGCTTAAATTTTTAGCAACATCTTTAACTTTTTACGGGATGTCTACTTTTGAAGGTCCCATGTTATCTATTAAATCTGTAAATTATATTGCGCATTTTACAGATTGGATTGTCGGTCATGTGCATAGTGGAACTATTGGTTGGAATTATATGCTGATCGCAGGAATTTTACTCTACATGGTTCCAAAACTATGGAAGACAAAACTTTATAGTGAATCACTGGCCAATAAACAGTTTTGGTTAGCTACCATAGGTCTTGTTCTTTATATTCTTTCCATGTGGACAGCGGCACTTACTCAAGGAGCTATGTGGCGTGCCATTGATGAAACAGGGAAACTTGTTTATCCCAACTTTGTAGAGACGGTAACACGTATTATTCCTATGTACTGGGTGCGTGCGGGAGGAGGATTATTAGTTTTTATAAGTTTCCTTATGATGATTTTTAATTTGGTTAAAACAATCAAGTGTGCTGAGAAAGATCGCACACCAGATGTTTTTCAAGCATATGCTTTGAATAAAAAAACTAAAGAGGAAAAAGGTCATCGTAAATTAGAAGGGATGCCTATGCTATTTACTGTCCTTTCTATCTTGGCCATTTTAGTTGGGAGTGCTATAGAAATTCTACCCGCTCTGTTTGCTAATAAATTCTTGGCCCAAAAAAGTAACACCAGACCTTACACCTCATTAGAGATAGCAGGGAGAGATATTTATATCAAAGAAGGTTGTTATGTTTGTCATTCTCTGATGGTACGACCTACACCCGAAGAAGAATTACGTTATGGGAAAATTGCAACAGCAGATGAATATCGCTATGACCATCCTTTTCAGTGGGGATCGAGACGCATAGGTCCTGATCTTTTAAGGGTAGGAGGAAAGTATTCAGATATGTGGCACTACAGACACATGATGGATCCGCGTGAAGTAACACCTAATTCTCTTATGCCAATCTATCCTTGGCTCAGTACTAAAAAGATAGATTATAATATTTTAAGTAAAAAACTTAAAGTTTTTAAATCTATGGGCGTTCCTTATAGCGATGAAGAAATTGCAAATGCTCAGCAAAATGCGAGAGCACAAGCAGATGGGATAGCTCAGGCCTTAAAAGCAGAAGGAGTGGCAGAAGATATTGGTGATAAAGAAATTTTGGCCCTTATTGCTTACTTACAAAGTATGGGGAAGAGAGATGTGACAGAAGGAGTAGCACCATGAGTTTCAATTTATTATCAGTTATTCAATTGAAATGGTTCCCCGCATTTTCTTTTTTCTTTTTCTTCCTTTTTTTTATAGGAACACTTTGTTTTTTGTTAGGAAAAAGAAAAAGTCGTCACTTTGAAAAAATGTCTTACTTACCTTTAGATGAAGAGAGGAATCATGTATGAATTTATCTCCATTAGATAAAAAAGAAAAAGATTTACTACTGGATCATGAATATGACGGAATTCAAGAGTTGGATCATCCCCTTCCTTCTTGGTGGATTGCAACCTTTGTTTTAACTGTTCTTTTTTCCATTCCCTATTTTATTTATTATGTCGGGGGTTTTGGCCCATCACTTCTGGAGACACACGAAAAAGAGATGGCTTCCATTCAGGAAATTCGCGAGAGTTATAAGAAAAAATCAGAGACTTTTGATGTTGTCCAATATGAAAAGTTTAAACCTTCTGCCAAGGTTGCGGGAGCTGTTATTTTTGAAGAAAACTGCTTACCTTGTCATAAAGCAGATGGGACGGGAGATATTGGACCTAATCTCACGGATGCGTATTGGATTCATGGAAGTGGCACTCCAGCTGATCTTTATAAGACCGTTTATCATGGTGTAGAGGCTCTTGGTATGCCAGTGTGGAGTGAGACTTTAAGTCCAGAAGATATTTACCGAGTAGTGGCCTATGTTCACGAATTTATAAAAGATAAAAATTTACCAGGCAAAGAGCCACAAGGAAATAAAGTAGAATGAGTGATAAAAAAGTAGATTTTTTACATGAGACTCGTCTTTCCACTACAGATGCAGAGGGACACAGAGTTTATCTGCACCCAGAAGATGTCCAAGGAAAGTTTCGTACACGTCGAACTATTTTTTATACTTTACTTATTTTTATTTATTTGATTTTACCTTGGATTCATATTGATGGTAAGCAGTCTATCTTAATAGATATTACTCATCGAGAGTTTACTTTTTTTGGTTTTACTTTTTTTGGTCATGATATCCCTTTGTTATTTTTTATTTTAACTCTTTGGGTTTTTGCTTTTGCTTTTATTACCGCAGTATGGGGGAGAGTATGGTGCGGTTTTGCCTGTCCTCAAACTGTGTTCATTGATGCAATCTTTAGTAGGATTGAAAGATGGATAGAGGGTAAAGCACGTCAAAGAAAAGAATTAGAAAAAGCACCTTGGACTCTTCAAAAGTTTTTTAAAAAAACTTTTAAGTGGCTTTTATTTTTGTTGGTGTCTTTGCATATTGTTCATTCCTTCCTTGGTTATTTTGTAGGAACTCGTAGGCTGTTTTGGATGAGTTTGCATTCCCCTTTAGATAATTGGGGCGTTTTTGTTGCTATGTTGATAGGGGTGGCAATTGTTCTTTTAGATTTTGGTTGGTTTCGAGAACAATTTTGCATTATCGTCTGTCCGTATGGTCGTATTCAAAGTGTGATGATGGATGAAAATTCTTTGGTAGTAGCTTATGATACAAAGCGAGGAGAGCCGAGGAGAAGTGTTGGTGTCTCTAGAGATGCGGAAGGCGATTGTATTAATTGTTTTGCCTGTGTGAAGGTTTGTCCTACAGGAATTGATATTAGAAATGGAACACAACTAGAGTGTATTGCTTGTACAGCCTGTATGGATATGTGCGATGAAATTATGTTGAAAGTAGGAAAACCACAGGGCCTTATTCGTTATGATTCAGAAAATAATTTAAAAGGGGGAGGAAAAAAAATATTTACAGGAAGGATTTTAGTCTATTTAGCTGTGATTACGTTGTTATTAGGTGGACTTATTTATTCATTAAGGCATCAAACTATTTTAGATGTTGTTTATACTCGTAGTAAAAATCCTTATCAAATAATAAGTAGGTCAGATTCTGATCCTGTGATTATGAATCAATTACAAGTTCATCTTTCATATAATATTCAAGAAAGTACAAATATTAGTATTCGAACATCTACACTTTCATCTTCAGATTTAGAAATTATTGCTCCTGCCAGCAG
>JAGOVR010000083.1 GCA_018060635.1 Bacteriovoracaceae bacterium | reverse complement strand
AGAAGGTTTTCCTTACACTATTCGTGTGGCCTGTGAAGTTTTAGAATCCAATGGTTCTTCTTCTATGGGTTCAGTGTGTGCTGGTTCACTTGCTCTTATGGATGCAGGTGTTCCTTTGAAAGCACCTGTAGCGGGAGTGGCCATGGGACTTATCATGGAAGGAAGTAATTATAAAATTCTTACAGATATTTTAGGTGATGAAGATCATCTGGGAGATATGGATTTTAAATTAGCAGGAACTACTAAAGGTGTGACTGCTATTCAAATGGATATTAAAATTGCTGGAATTTCTGAGCAAATTTTTAAAGAAGCACTTACAGAAGCTCACGCAGGACGTATCCATATTCTTTCTGAAATGAGTAAAACCATGACAACAGCACGCTCTGAATTTAAAGAGGGAGTGCCAACGATCATGTCTACTAAAATTGAAAAAGAAGAAATTGGAGGACTTATTGGTCCTGGAGGAAAAAATATTAAAGGACTTCAAGAAAGATTTAAAGTCACCATCGAAGTCAAAGAAGATGGAACCGTTAATGTTTTAGGTGCGGATAAAGAACTTCTTAAACAATGTATGGCCGATATTAATTTGATGATGAAAGGCCCAGAAATTGGGGCCATCTATCCCGCCACTATTGTGAGTATTAAAGAGTACGGTGCTTTTGTGGATATCCCATCGGGAATTTCAGGACTAGTACACGTATCTGAAATCTCTGATGACCGCATTCAAAATGTCGAAGAATACTTAACGGTGGGAGATAACGTTCAGGTTCAAGTAATGAGCGTGGATAATTTTGGTCGTATTAAGTTTTCGATTAAAGCCGTTCAGCCAGTGAAAAAGAAAACTTAAAGTTATGCAAGTTAAGATCAAGCTCTTACCACATTTCGACAAAGAGTTGCCTTTGCCGTTCTACGCTACAATTGGTTCGGCAGGTGCAGATATTTGCGCCTGCTTAGGTGTGGGTGAAAAAATAATTTTAAAACCTACAGAACGAATAGCTATTCCTACGGGACTTTCTTTGGAAGTGCCTGTGGGGTTTGAAATGCAAGTACGTCCCCGTTCAGGGTTATCTCTTAAAACGGGGCTTATTATGCCCAATAGTCCAGGGACTATTGATAGCGATTACCGTGGTGAAATTAAAATTATCTTAGGAAATGTAGGAAATAAAGACGAAGAGATTAAACATGGTGACCGTATTGCACAGCTTTTATTATCTCCTGTTGTTCAAGCGCAATTTGTAGTGGCAGAGAATTTAGAAGAGACTCAAAGGGGTGCAGGTGGTTTTGGTTCTACGGGAAGAAATAATTTATGAAACATAGAGTAACAGTTATTCCTCAGGGTACATCCTTTGAAATGGACGAGAATCATTCTCTCCTAGAGAATTTAAAGTCTCAGGGTTTCTTTATTAAATCCAGTTGTGGCGGTCATGCCACTTGCTCTGATTGTGTGGTCAAAGTGATTACAGGTGAAACAAATGTTTTACCGCCCGAGTTTGCAGAAATTAAGCTTTTAGGAAATGTTTTTCATATCACAGGTGAGCGACTTTCCTGCCAAGTAAAAGTTTGTGGAGATGTCACCATTGATATTTCTGCTCATAAAGAAGGTCTAGTGCAAGAGGGATTACAAAGTAAAAGTAAAAAAGTAAAAACCATGATTCGTACAAGAAAGAGTCAAGAAGCTAAAGAACAAACGGAAATGGAAAAATCACCACAAGAAGAAATTCCACCCAAGCAAGGGGGATTTAGCAAGCCTAAATATGCCTTTGCTCCTAAGAAGAAATATCAGAAAAAATACTAATCATTTAAGATTGATTGGCATTTTAATTGCTACATAAGTAATCAGGGTAGTATTTAATCTATTTAATTTGAAATAGTTAGCTTGGGATATGAGATGAGTATTCTGTCTAAAAAGTATACATGTGTACATCTAATATCAAAAGTCATATTAATTTTTCTTATTAGTTTTAACAGCGTTGCAGGTATTAGAGATTGTCTAGACTCTTTTTTTAATATGCTTAATATATCACCAAGAGAGAAGATTACGAATCTTTTAGAAGATACTTTAGATGATGAAGATAGAAAAATTGAGATTATATCAGATTATATTCACAAATATCCAAAAACTAAAATGAAAGAAGTTATATCAGATTTGAAAACAAGTAGACCGAGTTTAAGAAGGATAGCTGAGGTCCTTTTTCCTTTATTGTCTGATCATCCTGTCGCTAGAGTTATTTCTAAGGCCCATTTTTTAAAGATCCTTTTTCCTCCTGTATTGCCCGATCAGCTTATCAAATCAAGATTTGCTGAATCCATGGATGAAGGTGATGCTGGATTTATTATTAAAAAAATTAAAGATATGGATAGAGTTCAAGCTGAGAAATACCTTAGAGGCTTAGATAAAAAAATAGCTGAAGAAGATAGACAACTAGAGGGGTTAAGGCAGAAATATATCCGAGGTGAAAATATTTTAGTAGCAAATATTTTGGCCTTATCCAATCCTATTCCTACCGATGTTTTTCCTCTTTCCGATGTATTGTATAGACGAATTGATATCATGTCAGAGCGTGCTCTGGTTCCTGTCTCTTATTTAAATAAACTTTCAGTACAACAAAAGAAAACCTTTATTGATCTCATGAGGAGATATCAAGAATTACGTCTTTACGAGTTAATGAATGTTATGGTGTATGCTGGGTATATTAACGAAAACAATTCTATTAACAGTTTTGATGAATATATAAATATATTGGATCAAGTCATTAAAGATGTTTTAAGTAAAGACTATCAAAATATTTTAAAATATGTGTATAAAGGATTTAAAAAGAAAAAAACAGGATTTGAGCTTACAGGAAATATAAAAGATGATTGGATGGCACTATTTGAATTCGCTTGGCTGGAGAGAGATTCATTTTATAGTGTTTTAGCTGTTATTGAAGAAGCTACAAAACAAGGGGAATCGGTGGAGGCTTATATTCTGGTGTGGCTTTCAATTAACGGCAGGAGAGAAGAAGGTGTCGGGAGTGAAGAGGAATTCCCTTTTATCAAGAGAGCATGGTTGGATTATGTTAAAAAAGAATTTAAACAATTAGGAAAACTTTTTTCTCATTTAGAACAAGAAGAAACACCCTAATAATTAAGCTCACGTATTTGGTTATCTAATAGAAGCAGAAGCTTGGGAGAACCTAAATGCTACGGGAGAAATACTCCGTAAAAATTTTAAAAATTAGGAAGCGATGATGGTCTCTTTCATGGTGGGAAGTGCTATGTGGGATGAAGAAGGAGTTCCTGATACTGTGGAAATTTGTAAAGAACTTTTCAATAATTCAGAATCTCCCTTTAAAAAAGTGGCTTTGGTGCTTTAGTTGGGTATGTAAAGGTTACAGGGTAGCTTGTAAAAAAAACCTTTTAAAATTAATATTCCTAAAAAACACAAGGGGTAGATTCATGTTCCAGTTAAGAATGCTCGCTATAGGATTTATGCTCATGACATTGTCTAAATCTATTTTTGCCTTTGAGGTGGAGGCCACTAGTGTTAATGAAGATCGGATGGAAAGAGTGGGGGAATTACTTCGGAAACATTTTGGAGCAGATTCTAAGCAAATTTATTGGAATGCAAAGACCCGCCAAGATATTATCCAATTTGATAATGGAATCTTGTGCAACTATAAAGAAACGCCTGAATTTCTAATACGTATAAACGAGCCCGTAGCAAAAGGGTGGTGTCGCAAAGCTGGCCAGCCGCAAAAAACTTATAGTGTTTATGCTTTTCTTCATAGTGAAAAACTAGAAATCAGATGGCCAGGTGGAACTCTTAAATAAAATAGTAATTTAAATTTTATTTATTTATTTTTCAGTTTAAATTTATTTTATACTTGGCGAATCTGCCTCTTTTAAGGTATTTTTCCTTAAAAATTAAGCTTTTATCATATCCAAGGAGAACCTATCGTGAAGGTAAAACATCTGATTACGGTCCTTTTAAGTGCGCTTATTCCTAGTATCCTCTTCGCTGGTGAAGTAGATCTGCATATTCCAGATTTGGATGTGGGATTTAACATCTTAGGGAATACCATCTCTGGAACCACCATTTTAATCATTGGATTATGGATCGCTTTAGCGGGGATTGGATTTGGTTTCCTAGAATTCTTAAAAGTAAAAAGAGCTCCTGCTCATAAGTCTTTACTAGAAATTTCTCATCTTATTTATGAAACCTGTAAAGAGTATCTTTTACAGCAAGGAAAATTTCTCATTATTCTGGAACTTTTTATTGGCTCTTGTATTTTTTATTATTTTTTCGTTTTGATGGGAATGAGCTTCGGTAAAGTCTTACTTATTTTAGGTTGGTCTGTTATGGGGATCTTAGGATCTTTCGGCGTTTCTTGGTTTGGGATACGCATTAATAACTACGCTAACTCTAGAACAGCTCATGCTTCCCTTTCAGGAAAGCCTTATTCTGTTATGGATATTCCTTTGCGTTCAGGGATGTCTATTGGAGTTCTTCTTATTTGTGTTGAACTTATTATGATGATTGTGATTCTTTTATTTGTGCCTAAGGAAAGTGCAGGGGCCTGTTTTATCGGTTTTGCTATCGGTGAATCACTAGGGGCCGCGGCTTTACGTATATGCGGAGGAATTTTTACAAAGATCGCTGACATTGGTTCAGATCTTATGAAAATTGTTTTTAATATTAAAGAAGATGATGCCAGAAATCCAGGAGTGATCGCAGACTGTGTGGGTGATAATGCGGGAGATTCCGTAGGCCCTACTGCAGATGGTTTTGAAACTTACGGTGTGACAGGTGTTGCTCTTATTAGTTTCATAGTTCTTGCTTGTGGGATGATGTTTGAACCCACAGGAGAAATTTCTCCTATTTACGGTGGAACTGAAATTCAAGCAAAACTGATTGTATGGATTTTTGCGATGAGAGTTCTCATGATCGTAACTTCCATTCTTTCTTACTGTGTGAATGGAACATATTCTAAAGCCAAGTATGGACAGAAAGATAATTTCAATTTCGAAGCACCACTTACATCTCTTATTTGGGTAAGTTCTGTGATCTCAATTGCCGTCACTTTTGTTGTAAGTTACGTTCTTTTAAGTGATATGGGCGAGTCTTTATGGTGGAAGCTTTCTGTGATTATTAGTTGTGGAACATTTGCAGGGGCCCTCATTCCTGAATTTACAAAAATTTTTACATCTTCTAGTTCTAAGCACGTTAAAGAAATTGTCGACGCTTCTCGTGAAGGAGGAGCATCACTTACAATTCTTTCAGGACTTGTCGCTGGAAATTTTAGTGCTTTCTGGAAAGGCCTTGCCATGATCGGTCTTATGTTTGTGGCCTACCTTACGGCCAACCAAGGTCTTGATCAGTTTATGATTTACCCTGCTGTTTTTGCTTTTGGACTAGTGGCTTTTGGATTCTTAGGCATGGGACCTGTGACTATTGCCGTAGATTCTTACGGTCCTGTTACAGATAATGCGCAATCAGTTTTTGAGCTTTCACAAATTGAATCAATCCCTAATATTGAAAAAGATTTTGAAAAAGAATTTGGTCATAAACCTAATTTTGTGAAAGGAAAAGAATATTTGGAAGAGAATGATTCAGCTGGAAATACGTTTAAGGCGACAGCAAAACCCGTTTTAATTGGAACAGCTGTTATTGGTGCTACCACTATGATTTTTTCTATTATTTTACTTCTTAATTTACGTTTAGACTTAATGGATCCTAAAGTTCTCTTTGGTCTTATGATGGGTGGAGCTGTTATTTACTGGTTCTCGGGAGCATCTATGCAAGCCGTAACAGTTGGGGCTTACCGAGCTGTAGAATATATTAAGAAAAATATAAAACTAGATACGACAGAAAAAGCATCAGTAGAAGATTCCAAAAATGTCGTTAAGATCTGTACTCAATATGCTCAAGCGGGAATGGTAAATATCTTCGGTGTTATTTTTTCATTCACATTGGCTTTTGCTTGTTTTGATCCAACCTTCTTTGCTAGTTACTTAATTTCTATTGCAGTTTTTGGATTGTTCCAAGCGATGTTTATGGCCAATGCAGGGGGAGCTTGGGATAACGCTAAAAAAGTAGTGGAAGTGGAGCTTAAAGAAAAAGGGACTCCCTTACATGCGGCTACAGTGGTTGGAGATACAGTAGGAGATCCGTTTAAAGATACTTCTTCTGTGGCCCTTAATCCTATTATTAAATTCACCACACTTTTTGGACTTTTAGCAGTAGAGATTGCTGTTTCTGCTCAACACATTGCTTTATGGATTGGAATCGTTTTATTTCTCGTAGGACTTTTCTTTGTATGGCGTTCTTTTTACGGTATGCGCATTAGTAAAAGATAGAAAGAGTGACATCTTTCGCAAAAGTTATTGCACTTGACGGGCCATCGGGGAGTGGAAAATCTTCGGTGGCTCGCGAAGTCGCCAAGCGTCTGAGCATGGTATATATCGATACAGGGGCCATGTATCGTGCTCTTGGTTGGTATATCGATAGTTTGCATATTCCTTTTGTAGAAGGCCCTTTACTTACTCAAGCTTTAAGTGGTGCTCATTTAATTTATGCCAAAGATCCTAAAGTTCTTATCAGTATAAATGGAGTGGATTTAACACAAACCATTCGTGAGCACAGAGTTTCAGATCTAGCTTCTCGTATTTCAAAAATTCCACAAGTCCGAAACTATCTTTTGGATTTCCAAAGAAATTTAGGGCAAGAGACGACCTCCATCATGGAAGGGCGTGATATTGGAACAGTTATTTTTCCTTCGGCTTTTTGTAAAATTTTCATGACAGCTAGTGAAGAGACAAG
>JAGOVR010000006.1 GCA_018060635.1 Bacteriovoracaceae bacterium | reverse complement strand
GGAATGAAACAAAAATTAGTAGATATTTCTATTTTAAAATCTCAGGGCTTAAAAAATCTAACAAGCTTAGAAGATGGTATTAAAAAAACCTATGATTTCTTTTTGGAGTATAAAAAATGATAAAATATTCACTAGCAGAAAGCACTTGGGGTAAAGAAGAAATAGCCGCTATTAAGCTTATGATTGAAAAAAATACGTTCACTATGGGGTCTGCGGTTGCTTCTTTTGAAAAAGAGTTTGCGCATTATGTAGGTTCTAAATATTGTGTTATGGTCAGTTCAGGGTCTGCGGCAAATCTTTTAGTCACAGCCTCTTTTTTTTATTGTAAAGATAATAAATTAAAAAGAGGAGACGAAGTTATCGTTCCCGCCGTTTCTTGGTCAACTACGTACTATCCACTGCATCAGTATGGTCTTAAATTAAAATTTGTAGATATTGATTTGGAAACTCTCAATTATGATTTGAAAGCTTTGAGCGAAGCGGTTTCAGATAAAACCAAAATGATTGTGGCCGTAAATTTATTAGGAAATCCTAATGATTTTTCAGAGATCAATAACATTATAGGCGGTAGAGATATTCTTCTTTGGGAAGATAATTGTGAATCCATGGGAGCTCTTTTTGCAGGGAAACAAGCAGGGACATTTGGTATCATGGGGACTTATAGCTGTTTTTTCAGTCATCATATGAGTACGATGGAAGGAGGAATGATTGTTACTGATAATGAAGAAATGTATCATATCCTTTTGAGTTTGAGAGCTCATGGATGGACAAGGAGTTTACCTAAAATTAATCATGTGACTGGTTCTAAAAGTGACGACCCATTTGAAGAGTCCTATAAATTTGTGCTCCCTGGGTATAACGTAAGGCCTTTAGAGATGAGTGGAGCTATAGGAAGTGAACAATTAAAAAAATTAGATATGTTTATTCACAATCGAAGAAAAAATGCTGAAAAGTTTACATCTGTATTTCAAAATCACCCTCATTTTTATATTCAAAAAGAAATAGGGCAAAGTAGTTGGTTTGGTTTTTCCATTATTCTTAAAAAAGAATCAGGGATTCAGAGAAAAGAATTGGTTTCTTTTTTAGAAAAAAATGGAGTTGAGTGTCGGCCAATTGTCACAGGAAATTTTACTAAAAATCCTGTAATCAAATATTTTGATTACGAAATTCACGGAAAGCTTAAAAATGCAGAACATCTGGATTCCCATGGGTTTTTTATTGGGAATCATCATTTTGAGCTAGGTGATAAAATTTCACTATTAGCAGAGCTGGTTAATTCTTTTTTTTAGATATTTCAACAATAGATAAGGCGCAGGAAAAAAGGAGAGGGTAGTAGAGGATATGCATCATGTTTTCAAAAAGCATTCCTGCACTAAAGGCTAAAAAGAAAGCGATGAGGATGTCAGTTTGATCAGATTGATGTCTTTTTTTACGTTCTTTTAGAATAAGAAGTACTGAAAACCAAACGAATAGAAATAAAACTAGTCCCAATATTCCACCTGTTGCGATAGTTCCTAAATATGTGTTATCCAACATGGCTGTATGATAAAAACCATATTTGCCATTTTGAACAATTCCTTTCCCCATGATGAGGTGCAGATTATCAACCGTAATATTTTTAATAATAGTAATCCATGATTCTATACGTAGATAAAGATTCTGCGGGTTAATGGCAGTAGAAAAAATTTTACTAAAATAAAAAACAAGAGGAATTGAGACTATCAAACCTATCGCTATAGGTTTGATAAAGTTAATTAAATTTTTCATTTTTATATAGCAGAGATAAGCCGTACCAACTAAGAACATTAAGAAGCAAGTGCGAGAAAGTGTTAAAAAGACACTTAATCCACTCAGTAAAAAGATAATAGAGTACCAATATATTTTTTCTTCTCGATACAGAAGATGCCATAAAGCTATCAAAGCAATAAGAGTAGAGAATATTCCAAACTCTAAAGGGGATTTCAGAAAACTAGTCGCTCGGATGTATGTATCTAGATGATCAACTTTGATAATATCATTTTGATAGAGATAGGTAATATGACTATCAGGAAATATATAACCTTCAATAATAAACTGATAGAGCCCCCAGCTAGTTAAGAGAAGAGATAGTCCCATGATTATTTTATGAGCACAGGTTATATGAATCAGAGGTTTTGAATTCTGTGACAAAATAAAATAAGGGTAGATAAAGATAGTTAAAGAGTAGTTATAAGCAAAAGCTAGTAGCGATTTTTTAAATCCAGATTCTATAGATGAATTTAAACAAATAATATAAGCATTAAAAAGAATAAAAATATAAAACAAGAAGTTATATTTTTTGAAGTCATGGGGGATGGTATCTTTTCTCATTTTTATGGATAAAAGGATGAGTAAAAGAAAAGAAAAAATAGCTTTAAAATGAAAAGAGCTTAAAACAATTTTATTAAAAATTGATATTTGTAGAGAGAAAAGAGGAACAATAAATAAATACAGAGAGATTAAACCAAAGATGACCCATATTTCATATTTAGTTTGAAGAAATTTCATTTTTTTAGAAGTTCCTGATAGAGAGCAGTTGTAAGATTTAATATAAAAAAAGAAATAAGAGTTAAGATTAAAATGAGTATATTAGGTGAATAATCGATTTCTTGAATGAGCATTTTAATTTTTGAGTCAATAGTAAAAACAAAGGGGGTTATTTTTTTTAGGGAGAGAAGACTTCGCTCTTTATTTGCGGTTTTAATTTTGAAGATAAATAAGTTAGGTTCAGGATAAAAATAGTGAAGACTTAAAATATCTTTATGCAGGTCATTTCCCTTTATTTTATTTACTATATTACTAATGTTCTCCTCGATGGTTTTTTCTTTCTTTTTTTTGTGAAACAAAAGGATGTTTTTTAAGGGACTTTGTAGCACAGAAGAGTTATCTAATTTATCAGAAGAATTTTTAATAAAATCATACTGAAAAAAAAGATTCATTCCGATTTCTTCTAGAAAATGCTGAGAGGATATTTTTTCTTCAGGTGGCCCTTGAATGACAAACTCTATGGAACGGTTATTTTTTATTTTCTGTATCACCAAAAAACTTGTCGTAAAGGCAATAGCTAAAAAGAGAATTTTTTTGACAAAATAAGTCATATTAATTTATAATGCACTATGTTTTTAGTAAAAAATATTCCATTAAACATATCGGGCAGAGTAGCAAATGTCTATTAATAAAGAAATTTCTAGTCATAGCCGCCCTCTCCACTCATTTTCAATCTTAGTAAGGTTTGTAGATGCCTTAATTATTGGCTTTTCTGCTTGTGCTGTTCATTTTTTTTATTTAAGGCACTTTCATTTTTTATCAGAATATAAATACGCGATAGTTCTTTTGATATTTATTTCAGCTATTATTTTTAATAGCATGGGAATGTACCTCTCTTGGAGAGGAAAGAGCTTCTTTGCTCAAATCAAAACACTTTTTTTAGCATGGACTTTCTCTATTTTACTCTTATCTTTTCTCTTTTTCCTTTTTAAAATGGGGATTGTTTTCTCACGTATTTGGTTTGTAGGGCTTTATATCTTAACTTTTGTCCTTTTGAGTTTATTAAGACTGTGGCTTATTATTTTTTTAAAAATAATAAGAAAGTGGGGTTGGAATAGAAAAAATATTATCATCTATGGTGCAGGACAATTGGGAAAATCTGTTGCAGAAAATACACTTAAAAAAGAGCTAGGATTTAATATTACAGCTTTTATTGATGACAATGAGACATTGCAAGGGACTTCTTTTTTAGGAATTCCCATATATAGCAGTCAGCAAGTAGTTTTAAACAACTTCATTGAAGAAAATAAAGTGGTGGAATTATGGTTAGCTTTGCCTTTAAGAGCACAAAGAAAAATTAATGAAATTTTTTTTGAATTAAGACACAATACCATTTTATTTCGCTTTATTCCTGACATTTTTAGCTTTAGATTTTTGCTAAATCATTCAGTTTCTAATATTGCAGGAATTACTACTTTAGATATTAACTACACTCCCATTTCGGGTTTGAATAGAGTTATCAAAGCTATTGAGGATAGAGTCTTTGCCATTCTTTTCTTAATGATCGCAAGCCCTATAATGTGTTTAATTGCCATTGCCATAAAGCTAGAATCAAAAGGCCCCATTTTCTTTAAACAACGACGACATGGCTGGGATGGAAAACCTATCAATGTGTATAAATTCCGCTCCATGAAAATACATCAAGAAGAAAAGGGGCAGGTTACTCAAGCCACCAAAGAAGATCCAAGAGTGACGAAGGTTGGTCGTATTATTAGAAAAACGAGCCTAGATGAGCTTCCTCAATTTTATAATGTCTTACAAGGTCGAATGTCTATTGTGGGCCCTAGACCTCACCCGATTGTTCACAATGAGTATTATAAGGATCAAATAGAAGGATATTTTCAGCGTCATAAGGTAAAACCTGGAGTTACAGGCTGGGCGCAAATTAATGGTTGGAGAGGGGAAATTGAAAATTTAGAGCAAATGCAAAAAAGGGTTGAATTTGATCTTTACTATATTCAAAATTGGTCTTTATGGTTTGATTTAAAAATAATTTTTTTAACCCTTTTTAAGGGTTTTGTGGGTAAGCGAGCTTACTAAAATTATTTAAATGTAGCTGAGAGAGAGCATAAATAAACAGGATCAAATGAGTGTTTTCTCCATCGATAATAGTGGCCTGGAAAAGACCAGAGACATTGAAAGCTATAATAAAGGGAATAAGAATTACACCTAAGGCATCATGCCGTTTCCAACTTTCAATAAACCAGAAAAGATTAAAAAGTAAGAAACTAAGAATTCCTACCAGACCAGTTCCTGCTAAAAACTCTAAGTAGTTATTATGGGTGTGACTAACAAAATCAGTATGCTCAACAGTATTTTCTTTCTTAATTCGAGCACTTTCTTTTTCAAAATTTCTAAAACCAAGACCTAAAAAAGGATGTTCTAAAAAAGCATAAAAAGCTGTTTTGTATTGGGCAATTCTTATAAGGTTAGAAGCGGCATTAGCAGGTAAGGTGTAACGATTTTTAGTATGACCAATTTCTTGTTGAGATATTTCATTTATATTATCTTGCTCAGGATTAAAGCCTACAAAAGTTTGATAGCTCCAAAGCGTAATTAAAAGAGTGCAAAATGCTAATACGATTAGGAATTTTTTTTTAGATTTTTGTATTAGACAGAAAGGAACTGCACAAAGAAGTCCTAGTGTTGCTCCTCGGCAATACGCAAAATAAAGTCCAAGGACTGAGGTGATAAGTGCTATCCAGAAAAGATAAGGATTAAACCATCTTTTAAATTCAGACCAGTGAAAAGTAATGGAGATGAGGATAACGTTAATCAAGGCAATGCCGTAGCCATAGGTCATAGCCATGCCATACATTCCTGTAGAGCGAGTCATATCCATGGCATATCTAAAGCGTAGAGGATTAAAGCCTGTGAAAAGACCAATCATCCCGCTGAGATTAGCTAAGATAAGCGTGATTAGAAAAAGATTAATGATCGTTTTTAAGTGGATAAATTTGATTTGTGAAAAAAGAATTTGATAGAGAGGGATCGCCATCAGTCCCACAATAAAATATTTGGAATAAAAGATTGTTTTTAGAGTTAATGACCTATCGACAGAAAATGCCGATAAAAAAATAGCACCGACAATTCCCAGTAGTGCCATGTTACTTTTGCTGAGGTTATAACAAGGCCATCCTTTTAAAGTAAGTACCGCAAAGGCTATGAAGAGGAGAATATGATCTAAAGCTAATAATGATGTCGAAGTAAAGAGAGAAAGAGCTAAGGTCACGAGGGAGAAAAAAGTTAATTTAATAGAAATTTTATGGTCATCATAAGATGTCAATGAAGAGAACATAGGTTACAATCCTTTGATATAAACAATATATCCTGAGATATCAATGAAGATACTCTTTGTCGATTTAAAATATGATTATGGGAAAAAAGAGCGTGGAATGAACCATATTAGCGAGTATGGTTTTAGGCGTAATTTTTTGAAGTTAGGGCATGAGGTTCAACCTTTTTATTATGATAGCTATCTAAGTAACATTCCCTTACTACAAAAAGATCTTATTAAGACTGCTGATCACTTTAAACCAGACCTTATTTTTTTTATGCTCTTTCAAGATCAATTTAGTTTTGACACTCTTTCTTATCTTAAAAAAAAATATAAAACAATTAATTGGTTTGGGGATGATACTTGGCGCTTCTCTTCTTTTACTAAAAAATATGCCCCTTATTTTAGTTACAGTATTACAACGGATAAGTATTCTATCGAAAATTACAAAGAAATAGGTATATCTCATGTTTTACAAAGTCAGTGGGCGGCGTTGGATGAGTACGCTATTCCTAAATTTAAGGGAAAATATGAATATGATATAAGTTTTGTAGGAGGATATCACCCTTACAGAGATTGGATATTAAAAAGACTTAAGAAAAAAGGTTTTAATGTGGCTTGTTATGGCCATGGCTGGCCTGCGGGTTCGCTCTCAGGGGAAGAGATGTCTCTTCTTTTTCGCCATTCAAAAATTAATTTAAATTTAAGTAATAGTGTGGGGAGAGATGCGAGATTCATTTTTTCTCATCCTAAAAACTTAATTTATAGTCTCAAATCTTCTAAAAAATATGAGCAGATTAAAGCTCGGAATTTTGAAATTCCTTACTACGGAGGGTTTCAACTTACATCATTTGCTTTAGGGCTAGAGGATTATTTTGATTTAGGTAAAGAAATCGCTGTTTTTGGTAATGCCGATGAAGTTGACATACTCATTTCTTATTATTTGAAAAATGAGCAAGAGAGAGAGGCCATAAGAAATTTAGGCCATCAAAGAGCGATAAGGGAGCATGGCTATCTTCAGCGTCTAAAACTTATTTTATCAGAACTAAATATATGAAAAAAGCCACACTGGTTGTCTCTGATTTTTTTTTAAATGATCGAATTTTTGATTTAAACGACCCTATCGCTAATAGGGATGATTGTCTTTATGGCTTTTATTGTTTAAAAGAAAAATTAAAGGAAATAGGTTTTTCGTTAGCAACCCAAGATAAACACCCCGTAGAAGAGTCCGATTTAGTTTTCTACAATGATATGCCTAAAAAAAACCCTATAAATTTCTCAAAATCTTACCTGCTTCTTTTTGAAAGTGAGATTATTAGAAAAGATAATTGGGATTTAAAAAGACATTCTTTTTTTAAGAAGATATTTACATGGAAAAGTGATCTAGTTGATAACTTGAAATATTATAAAATAAATTTCCCCATTAAAATCAATCCTTATAAGCTCAATATTTCTTTTGATAAAAAAAAACTTGCTTGCTTAATTTCTGCTCACAAAGAAGTCTTTCATCCTCTCGAACTTTATTCAGAGCGCAGAAAAACTATTACTTGGTTTGAGCAACATAGACCAAGTTTCTTTGATTACTATGGTTTTGGATGGGAATATTTTTATCTACCTGCCTTGTTAGTAAAAGTTTTAAAGAAGACAAAGTTACTTAGGCTTTTCCCTAAAAAAAAGACTCTATGTTATCAAGGTGTGGTGAATAACAAGTTTAAGACTTTGGCTCATTATAAATTTTGTATTTGTTATGAAAATGCACGAGATATCCCTGGGTATATAACAGAGAAGATTCTAGATTGTTTTTTGGCAGGATGTGTTCCTATTTACTGGGGGGCTTCGGATATTGAAGAGGTTATTCCCACAGAATGTTATATCGACAGGAAAGCCTTTAAGGATCATACAAGTCTTTTTAATTTTTTAAATGACATGACCTTTGATCAGTATCAAAAATATCAAGAGGCTATAAAAAGTTTTTTAGAACAAGAGGCTCCTAAAGTTTTTAGTGCAGAAATGTTTGCGGAAAATATTTTAAAGGTTATAAAAAATGATTTTAGATAAAGATTATTTTATTATTGGATTTACTCGTCTTTTGCAAGGCTTAATTGTTTTTGTTTCTTATCGTTTAATGACACATTATTTAGTGGCCCAAGAAATTGGTGTTTATTATTTAATTCTTTCCATTATTGGTCTGTTTAGTTGGCTCTTTATCAATCCAGTGGGTGTCTTCATGAATAGAAAAATTCATGCATGGTTTGAAAAAGGACAATTAGGGCCAAAATTTTCAGCCTTTAATTTATTTCTTCTGGCTAGTTGTTTTATAGCTTTTGTGGGGACCTATCTATTTCAGAAATTCATAGTCTCTGAAGGCTATCCCCTTTCTCTTTTTTTATGGATTATTCCTCTGACTCTTTTTACTCAAACTTGGAACAATACAATTATTCCTTCGCTGAATATGCTAGGGCGCAGAAATATTTTTATAATGTTAACTCTAGCAACACAGATTCTTACAGTGATACTAGCAGTTTTGTTCATGATATTTTTAAAGAAAAATGCATTTTATTGGATTATGGGAGCAGTGGTAGCGCAAGGATTGTTAACAGTTGTTGCTTTTATCTATTTTTTAAAAAAGATCCAACGGGTAAGTACGCCTGTTATCTCTCAGGCACAAGTTTCAGGTCTAAAACCTTTATTACGTTTTTGTATTCCTATCTTCTTAACCAATATTTCATTTTGGCTTTTGAGCCAAGGTTATCGTCCCTTAGTGAAGTCGTTGGTTGGGTTAGAGTACTTAGGTCTTCTAGGATTAGGATTTGGATTTGCGGCTTCTTTGGCAACTTCCTTTGAATATATTATTCATCAACTTTATTTCCCCTTAGTTTATAAAAAAATGCATTTGGAAAATAAAGGAGAAAGAGAGCTTTTTTTACAGAATTTTTTTCAAGGAGTTATGCCTATTTATGTACAATTTATGCTTTTTGTTGTTTGTGCCGCTCCTTTCATAGGAGCTGTTTTTTTTGATAAAAAGTTTTTTATGGTTTGGCCTTTTTTAGCTATGGGAATGATGAATGAGTTCTTTAGAATGAGTGCGAACACAATTGTTTTATTTACTCAATCAGAATTTGAAACCCATAAAATTATTAAGCCTTACTTTTATGCTATGATTATTTCAGCTTTTTTTATTTTTATTTCCATTAAGATCGAAGAATCTTATTGGGGCATTCCCTTATCTCTTATGCTAGGATATTTATTAACTTTTTTTTTCCTTCTCATTAAAATATCCCAGAGCTATAAATTAAAGATGAATAGCTTAAGGCTTGCACCTATTTTATTAAAAAGTATTCCATTCCTGTTCCTTTTCTTTTTTTACTACGTAAAAGAAAATATCTGGGTAAGTCTTTCTCTTCTTACGCTATCAGGAAGCTATCTGCTTTATTTACTCTTGAATATGAGCAAAAAGCTTAGGAGTATTTTTTGAAAAATAAAGTCACAGTTGATGTTTTTATTCCTTGTTATAATAACGAAAAAACTCTTTCGAAAACCCTAGACTCATTACTTAATCAATCTTTTAAAGATATGAGGATTACTATTGTTAACAATGCATCCACTGACAAGAGCTTGGAAGTTGCAGAATCTTATCAGAAAAGAACCCCCCATATTAAGATTTTTTCTAATCCAACCAATCTCGGAGGAGAAGGGAATTTTAATAAATGTATTGAATTAGCAGAAGGAAAATATACGGCCATTTTTCACGCAGATGATACCTATGATAAGGATATTATTTCAAAGCAGGTAGAAGCTTTAGAATCTCACCCTGAGCTTTCAGTCGTTCTGACTCAGGCAAGAATGATGAACCTGCAAGGGAAAATAGTTGGTCAGCGTTTTTTACCAAAAGAATGTAGAAGTACAGATATTTCTTTTCTTGATTTTGACTCATTATTTTGTTTGATTTTAAAATATGGGAATTTTTTGACTTGTCCCAGTGCTCTTTTCTCTACTGTCATATTGAAAGATAAAATCAAAAGGTGGAATGGTGAAATGTTTGGAAGTTCTGCCGATTTAGATATTTGGTTGCGTCTAAGTCAGTTATCTAAAGTTGGACTACTCTCTCAACCTTTTATGAACTATCGTATTTCAGATTATAGTTTTAGTGAACGTCTGAATCGAGTAAGAACTCATCCCCATGATTTTCTTAAGGTATTAGATTTTTATTATAAAAAAACAAACCTAGATAAGAGGATGGAATTATTTTATAGATTTCTCCATTTAAAAGATCAGGCGTTTATTTTATTTAATGGCATAAAGAGAGGAGAAAAAGTTAGGTACCCTAAAGAAAAGTTGACTTTTATAGAGATATTACAAATAACAAAAGCTTCTCTTTTTCACTTTAAAATGATGATAAAAATTTATGCTATTCTAGGATTTTATAAAGTCTTAGGGAATAAAGCTTCCCTTGTTTTTAAATGGATCAATAAATGAAAAAAATAAGTATTTTGCAAATAGTGCAGGCCCCTGAAGGTGGAATAAGGAAACATATTTTAGATATTTTAAAGTATCTTCCTCCTGAGAAATATGAATTATTTCTACTAACGGATATTGCGAAGGGAGATGAACCTTTTCATGATTTTTTAAAAGCACATCAAAACATTCATGTTAAATTTTTAAATATGAGTATGCCTAAAAAACCTTCTCTCTTAGATTTTATAAATTTTTTTAAAATTTATTTTTTAGTAAGAAAATATAAAATTCAAATTTATCATGGACACGGAGCTAAAGGCGGGCTTTACGCTAGAGTTCTTGGGTTTTTTATGAGGAAAAAAGTAATTTATACTCCCCATGGGGGAAGCTTGCACCAAGTTCATGGTGTCATGGGATTCGTTTATTTTATGGTAGAGAAAATACTTTCTTATTTTACAGATCTTTTTATTTTTGAATCTCTTTATTCTCTCAATCAGTTTCAAAAAAATATAGGAGCACCAGAGAAGAAAATTTTTCTTAATTATAATGGGATAGAATTTATTGAGGAAAAATTACAAAAAGAATGTGCTCAAGATGAAGTTCCGATTATTGCCGCTTTTGGTCTTTGGCGTTTTTTAAAAGGTTATGATGTTTTAATCAGAGCGGCGGAATTACTTAAGGCACAAGGTCTTTGTTTTAAGGTAAAAATTTATGGCAAGGGAGAAGAGCACCAAAATTATAGACAAATTATTGCAGATTTGGCTTTAGAAGATAGAGTGGAGTTATGTTTGCAATTTGGGGTAGTAGAAGCATTCATGAAAAAAGCACAGGTAGTTGTTATTCCTTCAAGGCATGAATCTTTTGGTTATGTGGCGATTGAAGCTATGGCCCTAGGGATTCCAGTCATAGCATCTAATATTGGTGGTCTTAAAGAAATTATACAAGATGGCCAAAATGGCTTTTTAGTTCCCGTAGGTAATGCAGAAATATTAGCTGAAAAGATAGCACAACTTCTTCATTCTAGTGTTCTTAAGGAGCAGTTTCAGCAAGCAGGAATTCGAACAGTTACAGAAAAATTTTCACTGGCATCTATGATAAAAAAGTTAGATGAATCCTATGAAAAAATTCTATTTCCCTTGGAAAGATAAGGGAACTCAAGTATAAAGTTTAAAACAACTTTTAATGAGTTTAAATATGATGAATGAAAGTCGTGAACCTATTTTTGAGTTATGTCGCTCTCACTTTAACTCTACCCAAAAAGAAATTAAAGCAGGTCAGGATTATATTCCTGCCTCAGGTAAAGTATTAGATCAAGATGATCTTGTGCACCTTATTGATGCAAGTCTTGATCTTTGGCTCACCGCTGGGCGTTATTCGGATAAGTTTGAAAAAGAATTTGCCCAGTTTATGGAGCAGAAATTTTGCCTTTTAGTAAACTCAGGTTCTTCTGCTAATCTCTTGGCTTTTTCAGCTTTAACCTCTCCTCTTCTAGGTGATCGTCGCATGAAGGCAGGGGATGAAGTGATTACTGTCGCCGCAGGTTTTCCTACTACGGTGAACCCTATTATACAAAATGGCTGTGTTCCTGTTTTTGTAGATGTAGAAATAGGAACCTATCAAGTTGATGTGAAATATCTGACAGAGGCTTTAAGCACAAAAACCAAAGCAGTCATGCTGGCCCACACACTAGGCAATGTTTTTAATTTAAAAGTTGTTAAAGAATTCTGTGAAAAAAATAATCTATGGCTGATTGAAGATTGTTGTGATGCTGTAGGAGCTTCTTATCAAAATAAAATGGTAGGAACTTTTGGAGATATTGCAACTGTTAGTTTTTATCCTGCTCATCATATGACCATGGGTGAGGGGGGAGCAGTTCTTACCTCTAATCCTAAACTTAAAAAAGTTTTAGAATCTTTTAGAGATTGGGGGAGAGATTGTTGGTGTCCTCCAGGTAAGGATAATTCTTGTGGTAAGAGATTTGATTGGAAATTAGGTGATCTCCCTCAAGGTTATGATCATAAATATATTTATACTCATATGGGATACAATCTTAAAGTCACTGATATGCAAGCCGCCCTAGGGGTTAGCCAGCTTAAGAAACTGCCGTTATTCATAGAAAAAAGAAGAGAGAATACACGCTATCTTAGAGAAGCACTTGCAGGAATGGAGGACAAACTCATTCTTCCACAAGAAACACTAGATTCACAGCCTAGTTGGTTTGGTTTTCCCATTACTCTTTTAGAGTCGGCTCCCAAAACTCGCAATGAGCTCACGCAGTTTTTAGAAAAAAATAAAATTGGAACACGAATGCTTTTTGGAGGCAATTTACTCAAGCAACCACTTTATCAAGAAGTGCAAAAAAGGGTTGTGGGAGATTTGACTCAAACAGATAGAATTATGAATCAAACTTTCTGGGTAGGAATTTATCCCGCACTTAATTCAGAGCACATGGATTATATTGCTCATAAAATAAAAGAATTTTTAAAGTAGGAGATATCAAGATGAAAGTAGTTATCTTAGCTGGCGGTTATGGAACAAGAATCAGCGAAGAGTCAGATATCAGACCAAAGCCTATGATAGAAATTGGGGGAAGACCCATTCTTTGGCATATTATGAAGCACTACAATCAATTTGGTTTTAATGAGTTTGTGATTCTCTTGGGCTATAAAAGTTATTTTATTAAAGAGTATTTTGCTAATTATTTTTTGCATCAAAATGATGTCACCATTGATACCTCTCTTAATAAAATGGAAGTCCACAGTGATCAGTCTGAAAAATGGAAAGTAACTCTTGTGGATACAGGACTTAACACCATGACAGGCGGGCGAGTTTTACGTGCTCGCAAATATATTGGGGAAGCTCCTTTTTTGCTTACCTATGGGGATGGTGTGGCTGATATTAATTTGCATGAACTGGTTAGTTTTCATAAGTCTCACGGAAAAATTTTAACCATGACTTCAGTACAACCTGAAGGACGTTTTGGAGCTTTAAGTATTTCTGAAAATAACAAAGTTGATAAGTTTCTAGAAAAACCTAAAGGGGATGGGTCTTGGATTAATGGAGGCTATTTCGTTTGTGAACCAAAGCTTTTTGATTATCTTAAAGAAGGTGATAAAACTATTTTAGAGAGAACTCCTCTGGAAAACTTAGCTAGTTCTGGAAATTTATATACCTACAAACATAATTCTTTTTGGAAATGTATGGATACTTTGCGAGATAAAACACAATTAAATGAAATGTGGGAAAGTGGAAATGCTCCTTGGAAGGTTTGGTAATAAATATGAAAGATCTTTTTGCTGGAATTTATCAAGGAAAAAAAGTTTTAGTCACTGGCCACACAGGATTTAAAGGTTCATGGCTTTGTTTATGGTTAGAGCAAATGGGGGCAAAGGTCTTTGGACTTTCCTTAGATATTCCCACAGAGCCTTCTCATTTTAAATTATTAAATTTAGCGACGACTTCCTTAATGGGAGATATTAGAAATTTAGAGTTTGTACAAAAAACAATTGATGACATAAATCCTGATATTATTTTTCACTTAGCCGCTCAGTCTTTAGTGCTTCCTTCTTATGCAGATCCAGTAAGCACGTATGCAACTAATGTATTAGGCACAGTCAATCTCTTAGAGGCGACTAGAAAAAATAATAAAGTGAAGTCTTTTATTAATGTAACTAGTGACAAGTGTTACGAGAATAGAGAATGGGATAGAGGATACCGTGAAGATGATGCGATGGGGGGATATGATCCGTATAGTTCTTCCAAAGGTTGTGCAGAACTTGTTTTTTCAGCTTATCAGCGCTCTTTTTTTTCACTAGAAAATTTTGGGGTTAAACATCATACTTTACTGGCTAGTGTGCGTGCAGGAAATGTTATTGGCGGAGGAGACTGGGCACAAAGTCGTTTAATTCCTGATATTGTACGGGCCACTAAAGATAAAAAAATTGCTTATATTCGTAATCCTAAGGCCACAAGACCTTGGCAACACGTTTTAGAACCATTAAGTGGGTATCTACTCTTGGGACAAAAATTGTTACAAGGAGAAAAAGAACTTGCAGAGGCTTTTAATTTTGGTCCCTTTTCTTCTCAAGAATTATCGGTAGTCGATGTGGTAGAGCGTATGCAGAATTTTTGGGATGAAATAAAATATGAAATTATTGTAAACCCTCATCAGCTACATGAAGCTCACCTTTTGAAGCTGGATATTTCTAAAGCTTGTTTGAAGCTTGATTGGAAACCCACATGGGGAGATGAGCAATTTGAACATACGGTAAAATGGTATAAAGATTTTTATACTCAAAATAAGATTAATTCTATGCAAGATTTAAAATTTTTTACAAAAAAATTCTAATGACGTTTGTATTGATCTTCTAATCTGACAATATCATCTTCCCCTAAGTAAGAACCCACTTGGGTTTCAATCATCACTAAATTTTCTAAGCCTTCATTTTCTAAACGGTGAACAGCTTCAATAGGAATATAAGTTGATTCATTTCTCTTTAAAAATTGTATATGTCCATCAATAGTGACTTTGGCCACACCTTCTACCACCGTCCAGTGTTCACTGCGCTTGGAGTGTTTTTGTAAAGAAAGCCTGCCACTAGGGTAGACCACAATGCGTTTGATTTTATAAGAAGGCGTATCTTCTAAAACAGTATACGTTCCCCAAGGTCTGTGGGCAGTACAGTGCACTTCGGTCAAATGAGCTTCTTTTTTCTCAATGAGCTCCGTTACTTTTTTTACGTCTTGTGAATAACCTTTTTTAGTAATGAGTAAGGCATCTTGTGTATCTACTACAATCAGATCGTCTACATGAGAAAGGGCTATAGTGCGTTTCCCTTCTTGTAAAACTAAATTATTAGAAGATGCAATATTGTAGAAAGGAAGAAGGGCAGAATTGCCTTGTTCATCTTTTTTCTGAATTTTTTCAATAGCATCAAAACTTCCTACGTCCGACCATGCAAAATTGACAGGTACCATTTTTATTTTTTTCGTTTTTTCCATGAGAGCATAATCAATGCTGATAGAAGGAATTTTTTCCATATCATTTTTGTTAAGTCGTGTAATGTTATTTTCTGTGAGACTCTTTTCCCAAACGGTCTCACAGGCTTTAAAAAGATCAGGGGCAAATGTTTTTATTTCTTGTAAAAAAGTAGCAACTTTGAAACAAAACATTCCACTATTCCAATAAAAAGTTCCTTGTTTTAAATATTCCTGAGCGATATTAAGCTCAGGTTTTTCTTTAAAAGAGAGAACTTCTTCTCCCTTACTTTCAATATAGCCAAAACCTGTCTCAGCATAAGTGGGTTTAATTCCTAAGGTTACAATGAAATCACTTTGTGCTAGCTCAATACTACGCTTGATAGCTTGGAGGTAGCTTTCAGAATTTTCAATAAAATGATCGGCAGGAGTTACCATAATAATATCTTGAGGGTGCGAGCTCAGAGCTCCTAGGATGATAGCAGGGGCTGTATTTTTACCGATAGGCTCTAAAATAAAATGTGTAGGATTTTTATAGTTAGATCTTTTAATTTCTTCTTGTGCCAAAAAATATTGTGATTCATGTAGTGTAATTAGAGCTTCTTGGCAAATACCCATATTACGAAATATGGTTTGAGTGAAAAGAGATTCTCCTTTAAAAATTTTTAAGAATTGTTTGGGGTAGAGTGTGCGAGAAAGAGGCCAAAGTCTTTTACCAGAACCACCACACAGGACGAGATGTTTTATTTTATTTGATGTCATAAACTTGTAATACTCCTAAAAGTTTAGAATCTTTTGTTACTAAAAGAGTACTAATTTTTTTTGTGAGAAGAATATTTTCAGCTTCACTTAAGCTTAAGTCGAGAGAGATAGTGAGTGGGTGAGGTGTCGTAAAATCTATAGCCTGCATGGAAAAACTTTTTTCCTGAAATTTTTCCATAGTTCTTCTCAAGTCTCCATCCGTAATGACGCCTGAGATTTTGTCATGATCCATAACAATGGTAAGGCCTAAACGTCCTTTAGAGATGACATCTACCACTTGTAAAAAGCTAGCTTTGCTGGCAACCACAGGGAGATTTTCAGTGCGCATGACATCTTTTACTTTACTTAAAAGTTTTTTACCTAAACTTCCGCCAGGATGAAAGCGTGCAAAGTCTTCAGCTTTAAAATCTCTCATTGTCATAATGGTGATAGCTAGGGCATCTCCTAGAGCAAGAGTTGCCGTAGTAGAGCAGGTAGGAGCTAACTGCAAGGGGCACGCCTCTTTTTCTACATGAGTAGAAAGAAAAAAGTCACAATTTTTTCCTAAAGTAGATTTACTATTTCCACACATCAAAATGATTTTATTTTCATGCGTTTTAAAAAAAGGAACCAAGCGAATAAGCTCTTCTGTTTCTCCAGAATAAGAAATCATAAGAATGGTATCCTGTTTTTGCACCATTCCCAAATCACCATGAAAAGCCTCGGCAGGGTGTAAGAAAAAACTAGGAGTTCCAGTACTGGCAAGAGTGGCTGATATTTTTTTCCCAATAATTCCAGATTTTCCCATGCCAGTGACTACTAATCGACTTGAGTTTGTTCTTAGCGTTTTAATGATATCATCAATATTTTTTGGAAGCTGTTCAATAAGTTTTAGAATGGAATTCGCTTCGAGAGTGAGAACTTCTTTAATGAGATCAATACTACTTTTCATTTTTGAGCCTCTCTAAATTATTGAGGGAATATATTGATTGTTATGTACTTTTTCATAATTAAGATTAGTAGTAAGAGTTATCTCTCATAGGAGGTATTTATGTCAAAAAGCGTAACTACATAAATACTTGATTTTATGTGCTAAATTTGTTTTTTATTTATTTTATTTTATTTATTGAGAATAAATAAGGTATAACAATTCCTTAGGAAATTAAGCGTATTATGAGAGGTGATTTAGTGGAAAAAAAATTAAAAGTAGCAATTCTTGGTAGTGGGAATATTGGCACAGATCTGATGATAAAAGTATTACGTTCGCCTTATTTGAAATGTACTGTTTTAATTGGGAGGACTTTGGATTCTAAGGGGCTAAGTAAGGCTCAAAGTTTAGGTGTACCTGTGTCAGCTGAGAGCATTAGTTATATAGAAAAAAATCCTGATTGTTGTGATATTGTGTTCGATTGCACATCAGCGAAAGATCATGTCTCTCACGCAGAAATTTTAGCTAAAATGGGAAAACTAGTTATTGATCTTACTCCCGCTAAACTTGGACCTATGTGTATTCCAGCGATAAATATGTTGGAACTTTTAAATGAACAAAATGTTAATATGGTAACGTGTGGAGGGCAAGCCTCGACTCCTATTGCTTACGCCATAGGAAAAACACAAAAAGATGTAGATTATATAGAGGTCATATCAAGTATAGCTTCTCGTAGCGCAGGCCCTGCTACCAGAGGTAATTTGGATGAGTATATTCATACTACGGAGATAAGTCTGAAGCACTTTTCTAAAGCAAAACGGACAAAAGCTATTCTTGTTTTGAATCCAGCAGAACCTTGTATTAATATGCAAACTACTGTTTTAGCAAAAGTTGCAAATCCAGATATTGAATCATTGGAAAAAGTTCTTTTTCCAATTGTAGATCAAATTAGAAAGTATGTACCAGGTTATGAAATTATTGTAGGTCCTAAAGTCGAAGATGGAAGGATTGTCGTTATGGTAAAAGTAAAAGGGTTAGGAGATTATTTACCAGCATATGCTGGTAATTTAGATATTATAAATTGTGCCGCAATAGCTATGGCAGAACAGTACGCAAAAAGTAAAAGGTAATAAAATGAAAAAAATTCTTATTAGTGATCCAACGTTAAGAGATGGCAACCATGCCGTTAAACATAGACTTAATGCCGAACAAATTGTGGCTTATTGTAAAGCCGCAGATCAAGCTAAAATTCCTATAGTGGAAGTCGGTCATGGTAATGGATTGGGAGCTTCTTCTTTACAGTTAGGAGAGTCGGCGATCAATGATGTTGAATTACTTACATTGGCTCGTCAAAATTTAAAATATTCAAAGCTTGGAATTCATGTCATTCCTGGTTTTGCCACCATTGAAAAAGATTTAAAACCTGCTCTAGATATGGGAGTAGATGTGGTTCGAGTTGCGGCTCACTGTACAGAAGCAGATCTTACAGAAAGGCATATTGCGTATGCAAGAGAGCATGGGAAAACAGTTTATGGAGTACTCATGATGTCTCATATGATTTCTGCTAAAAATCTGGCGGAGCAAGCTAAGAAAATGGAATCCTATGGGGCAGAAGGATTTATTTTTATGGACTCCTCGGGTAACTATCTTCCTCATGATGTGACGGAGAGAGTGAAGGTGCTGAAAGATAATTTAGATATTCACATTGGCTTTCATGCTCATAATAATTTAGGAATGGCTATTGCTAATTCAGTTGCCGCCGCTGATGCCGGTGCTACTATGTTAGATGGATGTGCTCGCGGATTTGGTGCTGGAGCAGGAAATGCTCAAATTGAAGTGCTGGTGGCTGTTCTTGAAAGATTAGGATATTCCACGGGAATAGATTTATATAAATGTCTTGATGCGGCTGACTTAGCTGAAAAAGAGTTAATGGACGTTCTTCCTTCTATTCGATCAGTAAGTATTGTAAGTGGTTTAGCAGGAGTTTTCTCTGGATTTCTAAAACCAGTACAGAGAATTGCTAAAGAATACAACCTAGACCCTCGAGATGTTTTTTTTGAGTTAGGTAGAAGAAAAATAATTGCTGGCCAAGAAGATTTAATTTTAGAGGTTGCCCAAGAACTTTCCCAAAAAAAATCATAGTGGTTAAAGGATGAAAATATGGATTTTGATAAGAGCAAGCTAGTTAACAAAGATTTTAAAGAGCTTTTCAATCATTATTCTGAGAATTCTCTTTTAGGATTAAGAGATAGTAAAATTTTTATTTCAGGTGGAACTGGATTTGTTGGAACTTGGATCAGTGAGCTGGTTTCTTTTTTAAATGATGAATTTAAGTTTGGGATAAAATTAAGCCTTCTCTCACGCAATGTAGAGAAGTTTAAACAGATATCACCTCATCTTTTTAAGAGAAAAGATATTGAACTAATTTCTGGAGATGTGAGGCATATTTTTGAAGTTCCTTCTGATACTAATTTTATTATTCATGCGGCGGCAATTCCAGATAGTCGTTTTCATGCTAATTCACCTTTGGAGACTATGTCCATTATTGCTGACGGAACTAAGAATATTTTAAATTTATCAACAAGGTTGGGTGATTTAAGAACTTTTTTGAATATAAGTTCAGCTTACGTTTATGGATATATGCCTCCTGAGTTAAGTAAGTTTCCTGAAAACTATAATGGGAGTATACCTTCATATGCTATGTCGTCAGCGTATGCTGAAGCTAAACGTTATGCAGAGACTATGTGTGCGTCTGCCACATCCCAATTGCGTATACCTATCATTAATGCGCGCCCATTTTCTTTTATAGGAGCTTACCAATCAATAAATTCTCCATGGGCAATTAACAATTTTATTAGAGATGCCATCAATGGTTATCCCATAAGAATATTGGGAGATGGAGAAACTATTCGTAGTTATATGTATGGAGCAGATATGGCTTTTTGGTTTTTTACTATTTTATGTCGAGGAGTAGTTGGTCAATCTTATAATGTTGGCAGTCCTAATGCGATTAGTTTAAACCAATTAGCTAAAAAAATTTCGTCTTATTTCAATAATAAATCTGAAATACAGTTAAGTGTTGGAGGGAGTGGAGGAGAAAAAGTTCATAAAAGTAAATTAGTTCCAGATACTTCTTTTGCTGAAAATTCATTAGGACTTCGCCATGTTTTTAATTTAGACCTTGCTCTTGAACAATCTGTTCTATGGTATTCGAAAGCATGAAGAGGCGTGTATCTGATTACATTGCAGATTATTTAGAAAAAATTGATGTCAAAAAGGTGTTCCTTCTCTCGGGAGGAGGAATTATGCATCTGATTGATGCTATAAGTAGGAAAGAGAAATTAAAGTATATATGTAATCATCATGAACAATCCTGTGTTATGGCAGCAGAAGGTTACGCAAGACAATCTGGGAAAATAGGTGTGAGTTATGTAACGAGTGGCCCTGGTGCTACTAACACTATCACTGGAATTGTTGGAGCATGGTTAGACTCTACACCTCTTTTAGTTATCTCTGGCCAAAGTAAATTGTCACAAACTATTCGCCATACTAAAATTTCTGAACTAAGGCAGTTTGGAACTTTTGAAGTTGATTCTATTCCAATAGTAAAATCTATTACAAAATATGCAGCTGTTTTAGATGATCCACAAATGGTCAGTTATCATTTAGAAAAAGCAATCACGCTAGCTACTACGGGGAGACCAGGACCAGTATTTTTGGAAATTCCTATTGATATTCAAGGTATGTTGATTAATGAAGATCAGTTAGTTCCTTACATCCCACAAGAAGAAAAAATTAATAAATCATCATTAGAAGAAATTGATTTTGTTTTAGAGAAGATTAAAAAAGCTAAAAGACCTCTTATTTTAGCTGGGCATGGAATAAGGGTATCAGGAAGTGTGGATCTTTTTTTAAAATTAATTTTAAAACTTAATGTTCCAGTTGTGACCACTCAATTAGCGACAGATCTATTAGATTATAATCATCCGCTGTATGTAGGTCATCCAGGAATGAAAGGTGATCGACCAGGGAATTTCGCTATTCAGACTACAGATTGCTTAGTTATTTTAGGATCCAGTCTTCATGTTTTAACCACAGGATATGAATTAGACCAGTTTGCTCCGCAAGCGTATAAAATTCAAATTGAAGAAGACATCGGAGTACTAAAAAAAGAGCAAGTAGGAGTGAATAAAAAAATTATTTCAGATATAAAATTTTTTTTAGAGCAATTGGATGATAGAATCTCCAAGGAATCTTTTTCCCCAAAAGAAAAATGGCAAGAAAAATGTAATCTCTGGAAAAAAGAATTAGCAGTGATTAATGAACCTCACAAAGATGAAGATGAAAAAGTAAATTATTACCATTTTTGTGAAGTCTTAAGTAATTTATGTGATGAAAAATGTAGCATTGTTACTGATGCGGGGACCGCTTTTTATGTTATAGGACAAGCCTTCAAAGTAAAAACTGAACAAAGAGTTATTATTTCTGGAGGATTAGGAACTATGGGTTTTGCGTTACCTGCTTCTACAGGGGTAGCACTAGCGAAAGAAACTGGGCAAACAATTTGTGTGACAGGTGATGGTTCTTTGCAGACCAATATTCATGAATTTGCCACCATTGCTCATAATAATTTAAATATAAAAATATTTATTTTAAATAATAGTGGATATATTTCTATCCAAAATACTCAGAACTCTTTTTTTAAAGGGCATTATGTGGGAGTAGATGCCAAGTCAGGAGTCTCTTTTCCTAATTTAGAAAAAATAGCGTCGGCTTATGGTATTGATTATGTTTCAGTTATTTCAAAAGATAATCTTAAGCAAACAATGCAAAAAGTATTGGATAGTAATGGCCCTATTATCTGTGAAATTATGGCAAATAATTTACAAGAAGTGATACCAACTGTTTCATCTGTTCGATTAGAAAATGGACAGATGAAATCCAAACCTCTTCACGATATGTTTCCTTTTATGGATAAAGACGTTTTAGAAAAATATACTCAGATACTAGACTAAAATTGGGAATTACTATGAAGAAAAACATATTAAAAGAAAAAATTTTTATTGGGCAATCAGTATTTGGTTTATGGATAACAATAAAATCCCCAGATGTTTGTGAAATACTTTCTTATTCAGGATTAGATTTTCAGATATTAGATATAGAACATGGAGTATTTGATGCGTCTAATTTAGGAAACTGCATTCGAGCTATAGAGTTAAATGGAGGCGCACCACTAGTAAGAGTATCGGGTCTCTATATAAATGAAGTACAAAAAGCTTTAGATTTGGGGGCCTACGGTATTATTTTTCCTCAGGTTAAAAATTATAAAGAAGCCCTAGATGCTGTCTCTTTATGTAGATTTTTTCCTGAAGGAACAAGAGGATTTAATCCTTTTGTAAGAGCTGGATGTTATGGTAATAAGCCTCTTTCTGTTTTAAATAATGAATTTCCCTTAATCTCAATCATTATAGAAAATAAAGAAGCTTTTTCTAACTTAGACCATATTTTAACTATTAAAGAATTAGATGTTATCTATCTTGGTGTTTATGATATGTCAGTAGCACTAGGATGTATGGGACAAGTGGAAGATCCAAGTATAATAGAATTTATTAAAGTAGCTTCGGAAAAAATTATAAAAGCAGGTAAATGTGTTGGTGTTATGGTGCAGGACGCTTCTCTTGTTAGAAAATATTTTGATTTAGGAATAAAATTTATAGTAATAGATGTGGATAGTTCACTTATGAGGAACTCTTTTCAAGGTAAGCTATCTGCCTTTAAAGAGAAAATTTAGTATAAATTTATGGCTTATATTTTTGATGATGATTTAGAACATATTTTTCTTTTTACACAAGAAGCCTTAAAAAAACTTAAAGGAAAAAAGTTATTTATAACTGGAGGGACAGGCTTCTTTGGAAAGTGGTTATTAGAAGGTTTATTATATGCTAATAAAAAGATGGATCTGCATTTAAGTATAAGTGTTTTGTCTCGATATCCTGAAAAATTTATTGAAGAGTTCCCTCATCTTAAAGATATTGAATTTATTAAAGGAGATATAAGAAGTTTTAAGTATGACGGAAAGTTTTTTGATTACATTATTCATGGAGCTACGGAAGCTAGCGTAAGCCTGAATCAAGAGCAACCAGAACTTATGTACGATACTATTTTCCAAGGAACATCGAACCTTTTAAAATATGCATCAGCTTGCGGCGTAAAAAAAATTCTAAATATTAGCTCAGGTGCTGTTTATGGGAAACAACCTTCAAATATTTTGATGATAAGTGAAGATCAAATTGGAATCCCTACAGATAGTGCTTATGAAAAAGGGAAAAAAGCAGCGGAGTTTCTGCTTAATAGTTATTCTCAACAAAATAAAATAGAAATCTCTTCAGCTCGCTGCTTTGCTTTTATAGGTCCTCATTTACCACTTAATTCAAGCTTTGCTGTGGGTAACTTCATTGGCAATGTCTTGGAAGGAAAAGATATTCTAGTTAAAGGAGATGGTTCTGCGTTACGTTCTTATTTGTATGCTTCGGATCTTGTTATTTTTTTACTGAATATATTGGTTTTTGGTAAAGATGGTGCAGTCTATAATGTTGGTTCAGAGTCTGCTATATCGATTAAAGACTTGGCACTAGAAGTTGCAAATTTTTCACAAGGTTTAAAAGTTATAATTTCTCAAAACCTAGACCAAAAAAATCCAGATAAAATAGTTGAACGGTATGTACCTTCTATTAAGAAAATAAAAAGTGAGTTAAACGTAGATCAAAAAATTTCTTTAAAAACAGCGATTAAAAAGACCATTAATTGGCATAAAGGGCTAAATTCATAACATTTTAACCTTTAAAGTCTTAAAATTAAACAATTTTTATTTTTGACCAACAGCTTATTGCCTTTAAGTTTTTTTAAGTCCATTTTAATAAGGATTTTAAATTAAAGGTTAAATTTTGAAAGAAAAGATTTTTCAGCTGGCGGAGGAGTTTACTAAAACCCCTCACGGAAGCTCGGATTATTACAAAGATGAAGTCTTTGTAATGGGTGAGAAGGAAAGTTTTCTGCCAGTAAATTACATTTTTAAGAACATACCCGAGATCAAAAATCATGAAGATCTTTTGGCTCAGGGTTTTGTTTTTTCCTCCTACAATTTTGTAGATGAATCCTCTTTTCCTAAGTGGTACGAGGAGCAGTTTGGTAAAAAACTAACTTCTAAGTTATCACAAAAAATTGCAGTTCTTTATTTTCCACAGCACGCTGAAATTCTGTCCATGGTAAAAATTGCGGACGAATTTTATGAAGCTTTACGTAAACACCATATTATTTTGAATGGTAAAAACTTTCCTGTGCAATTAGGAGAGTGGTATGCCAAAACTATTTTTGGTTTACAGCAAGTGAAATCCATTTCCCAGCGTGGCTTTGATTTTACTCTTGATGCCAAAGAGTCTAAAAAAATAGAAGTGAAAATTCATTGGAGCGATACTATTTCTCCCAAAGGGGTCAAGCTTAAGAAATCACTTCTAGAATTAAGTGATGCTTGTATTTTAGTTTATGTGAACCAAAATTTTCTTATCCGAGATATCTGCTTTTTAGATTCAGAGTTTGTGTTAAGAAAATTTGATGATAAGGGGCACACCATTTTTTTAAAAGATGCTGACTTGGCTCCTTACTTTTTTACAAAATCAGGAAAACATTTTGATAAAATAAAAAATAAATCAGCTCTTTTAAAATTTGCCACCTCTCAATTTTTAGCAAAACTTGAAGGCCGGTTATAGTGTCATCCTTCTCTTCGGAACAGCGAAAGGGTGTTATCTTTGCTTTAAGTGCCTATCTCATCTGGGGCCTCCTTGCTCTCTATCTTAAACAAATCAAAGCCGCTTCTCCTTTTGAAATTCTTATTCATCGTGTTTTGTGGGGAACACCTATTTGCTTAATACTTCTTTGGCATCAAAAAAAAATGAAAGAAACGCTTACCGTTTTTTTTTCAGCAAAAATAAAATGGTTAGCATTAAGTAGTTTTCTAATTGCTACTAATTGGCTTATTTATATTTGGGCTATTAATAATAGCCATATGTTACAAGTGAGTTTGGGATATTATATTAATCCTTTATTAAATGTTTTACTGGCAGTTATTTTTCTCAAAGAGCGTATGCAAAATTTACAAAAGATCGCTCTTCTTTTTGCGTTACTAGGCGTTTCTATTTTTGCTGTTAAGCTTTCTGTGCTTCCTCTTATTGCTTTAAGTTTAGCTATAAGTTTTGGGTTGTACGGACTTATTCGTAAAATGGCCCCCGTGGATTCACTGATTGGATTATCCATAGAAGTTTTTTTACTTCTACCTTTTTGTCTAGCAGGTCTTTTTTGGTTTTTACATACAGGAGAGCTTAAGTTTGGACATGATCTGAAACTATCATTACTACTGCCTCTTTCAGGGCCACTGGCGGTTTTCTCACTTCTGCTTTTTGTGGCAGGGGCAAGGCGTATTCGTTATTCTACTATGGGCGTTTTACAGTATATCTCGCCTACCTGTAATTTTCTGTTAGCTGTTTTTTTATATGGTGAAATTTTTACCATCACTCATGCCGTAACTTTTAGTTTGATATGGATAGGTGTTATTTTATACTTAACTTCTATGCGTAGGCTTCGCATAACTCAAACGACCTAATGCTTTAGTTTCATGGTAAGAATCTAGACCTAAGGCACACACAGCTTTTGTTTTTTCTAAATTTAAAAAGCCATCATTTTCAATCATGCCTTCTTGATAACGAACTTCTTGTATTTGCCCGATGACCAGTACTATTTCATTTTCTTCTAAAGTAAGAGTGCGAATAAGTTTCATTCCTATGGAAAGAGGTGATTCTTTTACATAAGGGGCCATTATCTTTTCACTATAAAAAGGAGTAAGAGAAACTTCATCAAATTCTGAAACTTCTTTAGGATAACGAGCACTGGTTTGGTGAGCTTTTTGATAAAAATCAGCCGTAACATGATTGATGGTGTAAGAAGAGGTTTCTAAAATATTTTCAAGAGTATGGCGAGGCACGGTATGAGGCCTTATGACAAACCCAATGAGAGGCGGATTAGCTCCTAGATGAAAACAAGACGTGACAATAGAGAGATTTGTTTTTTTATGAAGGTCAGTAGTTCCTATCAGCATAGCACTTTTAAAACCTGTCAGTGAATTCATTAAAGTAGTACGATAACGTTCTTCCCATTTTTCAAAATCTTGAGATTCATAGAAAGAAAAATTCATAGTGCCTTCTTTTGAAAAATAAGACATTTAGAAAGGAAAGGCAGGTCTTTATGCACGAGGGTTCCTGAAAGCCCTGAAAGGATTTCTTCTAAAGCGTTTTCTGTATAGTTTTTAAAATAGGGCTCATGATATTTTTTAGGAAAATCAAAAAGAACTTCATTGAGTTCTTTTTTGTCATCAAGTTGCAATGATTCAACAATGATCATAAAGCCATTATCTTTGGTGACACGCCACTGTTCTTTGAGTGTCTCAATTCTTTCTTTTAAAGGAAGTTCATGCAGAAGAAACACCTGATAAGTGGCATCAAAACTGGCATCAGCAAAAGGAAGCTCAGTGGCATCAGCTCTACAAAAAGAAATATCGTTAAATTTTTTAAGGTCTTTTTTTGCTTGTGCCAAGTAGGTTTCACTTAGTTCACTTACGGTGATTGTACTTTCGGGGAATGCCATTTTTACAAAGCGAGAAGTAATACCTGTCCCTGCGGCAATTTCTAGGAAATGAGGATGAGGTTCAGTAGACATTTTTTTTAATGGTTTGAGAAATGAGCGTCTCATGGCATCGGCCATTCCTGTGAAAAGAATTTCTACTTGATGGTTATAAAGTTCTGCTGATTCTGAAGAAAGATAGCCCCCTGTTTGGAAGTGGAAGTTTTGTTTGAAATAGTTGGGGTAATCTTTAAACTTATCATCAGTAATTTTAATTTTTTTACTTACACGTCTAGCATAAACCTCTCGCATATCTTTAGCGATTTTTAAAAAACGTAGCATATGAGTTAAAGGGGATTCAGGTTTTAAAACTTTTTTAGGATAGAAGCCGTCCACAATATTTTGACTATCCTCTCTTAAAAGCTGAAAAGCTTCATCTCTTATTTTAACTCCTAAGCGTTTTGCAA
>JAGOVR010000082.1 GCA_018060635.1 Bacteriovoracaceae bacterium | reverse complement strand
GCAAAAACTTTAACTGATTTACGAGCAACTTTAATAAGACCAAAGCCAGCAAGAAGGGTAAGAGCAAAACTTAAAGGTCCGCCCATCCCACCAGAACTATTTTGATCTAAAGCCACTGTCCCACAGCCTAAGGCATTTGTTTCTTCTTGTTTATTTGCTAAAGCAGAAACATAACCTGTTTGCTGGTAACCTAGGGTGGTTGCAACTAGTGATTGCATTCCTTCTACATCATCTTGACCGAGTTCATTTAAATCTCCAATTTGCGGGTACATAATTGCAGACTCATCTTCGCTGTGCCCGAGTCCCACCACATGGCCTAATTCATGTAAAACAATAGTGTAGAGATCACTACTTTTAGAATCCGCCTTTTGGCAAAGCCTAAAATAATCGTCATTTAAAATAATTTCAGTTCGTGCCATATAAGTGTATTCGGTATAGCGAGTTGTGATGGCCAAAGTTGTATTGTTACGGCAAGTCACATTACCGTTAGCATCTTTCATATTTTTACAAGCGGGTTCACTTTCAAAATTACGAGAACAGCGAATAAGATTGGCAGAGTCTCCACTAGAGCTAATATTAAAAATAGGAACTTGAGTCACAGCGTTCCATTCACTAGCGGCTCCTAATGTTTTTTCTAAGATGGCGCTATCTTGAGTGGGTGCGCCACTAGGAATAATAGTGAGATTGACAGGAAGAGTTTGCCAGTAAAAACCACTGTTGAAATCTTCAGTGTAATTGTAGGCCAAAGCCAGAGAAGAGGTTAATAAGCTGAGTAAGAGTGAAATCCTTTTCATCCGTGACTCCTTTCGATCCATGAAAGAGTTATGGGGTTTTTTATTCCAGTCCATCCTTGGAATCTTTCCCCTCATAAAGAGCTAATGCAGGAAGAATGCCAAACAAAAGGCATCTTAAGTTATTGAAAATAGATATGTAGGCGCAAAATAGCTCTGGGCGAGATGACCCTGAATCTGAGTTTTGCAAGGAGCAAAAAGGGATAAAAGGATTCCAGGAGTATTATTGGTAAAACGAAATGAAGTGGCTATAATGTTTTATAAAAAATAGTTTTTAAGAAAGGAATATCCATGAAAAAAATACTTGTTTTGATTCTCTTTATGTTCTCTTTTTTTGCACAGGCAGAAATCACAATTATAGGAAAACCCAAAGAACTTCTTTCGACTAAAAAATTCTTAGGCAAAGAATACTACACAGGAACACCAGGGGATCTTAATCAAGAAGCGGCGTATGATCGTTCCGAAAATTTTGCTATTGGTATTAAAACTTTTAAAGGTTGGAATAAAGATTTTTTAGCAAAATTTGTTAGAAATTATGGAACACTTGTTTTTACAGGAAAACAAAAAGATCTTTCTGTAGAAAATATGGATTTTCTTTTTAAAAACTATTCATCTACTTGGATCGTTTTAGAAAATAAAGAAGATTGGAGTCTTAAAAAATTAGATGAATTTATTGGAACGCCTGCAGGAGATAAGGGTAAGATTCTTTATAAAGGGGCTCCGAGTAAAGATAGCGGTTTATCTTTATGGTTGTATAAAAATGCACCTGCGGTCACCATTCAAATTAATCAAAAGAAATGGAATCATGAAGGTTTTCTTAAAAAATTTGTGGCCGAAAAAAAGGGCCATGTTTATTACACGTCAGTTCCAGAGGAGAGGCATTATAAGTGGCTGTTAGAAAATGCAAAATCTATTATGATCAGTGAAGATTTAATTCGCAGTTGGAAAACGCCTTACCGCTTTATCGTTAATTTTACTAAAGAAGGTGGAATTATTGAAGGTGGCAAAGAAGTCTTGGAAAATCCATGAAAAGATTGTGGCTTCTTCTTTTTTTCTTAGGGGCCTGTGGCAAAGAAAATAAAACAACTATCGTAAATGTTCCTTTTGAGAAAAAAACGGCCAGTGAAACGGCTATTTCTCCTAAACAAGATAATAAAAAATTTTCTAAGGAAATTGCACAAAAAGAAAAAGAGATTATTGACCTTCAAGCAAAGATTCTGGCGCAAAAAAATAAGTTAGAGGGCCTGTTCCTTCAAAAAGAAGGAGGTCTTGTCTCCACTTATGAATATCAAAGACAGTCCAAGATAGGGCAAGAAGAAATTCTTCGTTTAGAAGAGCAGAAAAAAAATGTCATATTAAGTCGAGATTTTTTAAAGGAAGAGCTTTCTCCTGATTTGAGGCTTACAAAACTTGCAGGAGTGGGACTTACACAGGTTTATGATAAGTTTAGCAATACCTATAAAATAAGTGTTCAAGGGGCCCCTTTGGGTGGGTTTTCTACTAAGTGGTTTGAACAAAGAGAGGGGCAGTGGATAGATGTGCAGGGAGATTTATTATCTTTAAAAAAAAGTAATCCCTTGACCACAGTTTTTATCCGTATGCACATAACCTATCATGGACTAAAAAAAGAATTAGATCTCATCTTGGAACCAGTCCCCTTACGAGAATATGTTTTGCCTTCTATGCAAGGAGTTTTATGGGGCAAGAATTTATTTATTTCTTATACGTGTGATACATTAGAAGTAAGAAAAACTAGCGAGATTTTGGAAAAAGAGTGGAAAGATACAAGTGTTTTATACAGCATCCCTCTTATTTCCTGCCCAGATCATATTTCAATAAGTTCAGATGGACTCCTTCTCTCTTTTCTTCAGAAAAATCTTATTCAACAATTTTCTTTTCAAGATAAAAGCCTGACTTCGCTACCTTTTGAAAGACCTCTTAAGGGGCACATAGGGCGAGGAAGTATTTGGGTCTTAGATGTAAGTGGTGGACTTTATCAAAGAAAAGAAAAGGGGTGGGAAAAAATATTAAATACGAGCTGGGTGCAAGACTTTTTTATTTTACAGGAACGATTATTCCTTCTTGCGATGGACGGAACGTTATCGGTACAAGAAAATGATCAATCTAGTATTTATAAATTAGCTTCTGATCTTCAGGCAGAAGAGCTTTTTGTTCATAAAGATACACTCCTTTTGACACTTCCTTTAGAGGATAGTCTTAAGATCGTTGGAGTTTCCAAAGAGAGAAGAGTCCAAACCCTTTCTGCTTTTGTTCTAAATCACAAAACTTTTCTAGATTTTAGTGAGAACTATTTTATTTTTCATACAGAGGGGGGAGATATTTTAAAAGTAACAGCTCTGGATCCTTTGTGGACGCAGGTGCATAAAAAAATTCTTTTTACAAAATTAGGTGAGGTATTGGGAATTCATATAGAAGAAAACAATGTGTTTATTGTTGCACATAAAAAAGAAAATGTTGTATTAAGAGTTTTAGATGTGTCTAAAATATCTCAAGAAAAATCCTTAACGAGTCTTTAGTTAATTTTTAATTGAAATAATTTTTATAAGAGTAGAGTGGGTATCTCCAGTTGCTAAGTCTTTAAGAGCTAATGTTAAAAATTCAGGATGCTCTAGCCCTGTAGGGATTTTTACAGGAATTTTAACTCGGAGCTCACTGATCTCTTCGTCTAGTTTAATAACATAGGGAAGTTCTGCAAAAATTTCTGCATCTAAGGCATCATTATATATGGGCCACTGATTATCTTGCTCTGAAAGTTCCAATTGAATTTGATTCCCGTCAACACTCTCTTTATTTCTTTTTAAGTAAACAATAATCGATTTCCCTTCTTCAATTTCATACATATCTTGGGTAAAGGCAACCGTGGGAATAAGTTCTTGAAAAGAAGGTGGTGCGTAATCGGCATCATGATAACTGCGAGGAGTTTTTAAGGAATTAGAAACATCGGAAGAGGAGATCAGACAGTTTTGATACGTTGTGAGCATTATGAATAAAGATAAAATAGAAAGAAGAAGAAACTTCTTTTTTTGTAAAAACTTTTTTAACTTTTCTTTCATAAATTTCCCTTTATTTTTTCTTTTAATTTGATGGCCACTTCTTGTAAGTGCAGATGATGATCACCTTGTCTTAATTTAAAATCTCTATTTTTTCCCATAAGCAAATCTTCTACAAACAAACCAAAGGCATAAACAGGGCCAGCACTACGATGAGAAATAAAAATACCAACCACAAAAAGAATTAAAGCAAAAAGAAGACCTAGAAAAAAGAAACTCAAAGTAAAGGTCGTCAGCATTTTTTCTGCCATAAGAGGCGCAAGTTCAGAGCTCATAAACTTAAGAAAGGTATAAGAAAAAATACCTAAAATAAGGCTACAAAAAAGAGAAATAAGACTAAATTTAAAAGACATTTGTAGTTGATAGGATTTATCCACAAAAAAATTTCCTCGTAAATTTTGAGGGTGCCAAATCTCTCTTTCATATTTAAAGAGTCCCCACAAGATAAGCCCAAAGCCTATCCACTGAAACGTATCGGCAAGATTGAAAAAAATATGGGGAGAAAAAGGAAAGGAAATAAAGTCCAGTACTTTTCCATTGATAGCGCGATCTAGTGCATTTCCCGCAATGCCACCAATGAAAAAAGACATTCCCAGACGTAGAATTGGAAAAAAGGCCTTAAGCAGGTAATTTATAAGAATAAAGAGAAAAAAAATAAAACTAAAAATAGTAGAAATGGAAATAATTCTTAAGAAAATAGGGAGATCTGCAAAAGATCCCAGCATAACCCCTTGGTTATAGTGGATCTGAAGAAGATCTGTACCTAAAAGTGATTGCAACTTCAGAATATATTTCTTGGAACCTAAATCTATGCCTAGGACAAATAAAAGAGGAAGAAAAATAAGAAAGTTTTTTTTCATACGTTTAGATTTCTCTATCGGATTTAAAACGATGAAAGTTTATGAGGGGGAATATTCTGCCTAGGGATAGGTAATTTCATTTGTGAAAAATTAAGATCCGTTTCTTGCTTTTACCAAGACATCATGAACTTAATCAGTATATAAAATTTTTAATAGGGAAACTAGCAAGAAGAAATAATTAACTTAACTTAACTTAACTTAACTTAACTTAACTTAACTTAACTTATCTTATCTTATCTTATCTTATCTTATCTTATCTATTGTTTGTTTCTGAAGATCTACTTTCACTAGATGTTCCAATTATTTTTGAAATGATTTCAGTACATCCATTGGGTTTAAAAAATTGTAATAAATATCGGCCATCCAGAACATTTGTATTATCGGTGTCGCTACTCTTCATACCAATATAATCTCTCTGGTCAGGGTAACCATCCAGATAGATAGCATTATCAACATTATATTTTTCTTTAAAAAGCATTCCAAAATCATGAAGATTACACTTTTGTGTTGAAGATAAAACAATAAGCTTATTATTTATAAATCCTATTCCAGTTCTGTAATAGTTAGAAGTTGAGTTCGGATTATGAGGATTCTCTCCATTTGAAAGTAATATGGGACCATTTTGAAATGCCCATTGAATTTCACTATTGTCTAATTGATTCTGCTCTTCATAACGTATTAAGAAAAAACCTCCATTCTTTTTCATGCCAAAAATCCCATTGGTATCCGCAAAATTTCCTCTGCCACTTTTAGGATCTACCCATTTTATCTGGTCATTAACTCTAGGAATTTTATTTTTAGTGCCTCCCATGATTACTGAATTATTATCAACAATGGTACCCACGACACTTCCATCGGGATGTACAAGTGATCCATTAACCCAAGCACAGTAACTATTAGCTTCCTTCGTATTTCGCTGTTGATTAACTCCAAAGCCCACTACATTGCCATTTCCCTGAGGATCTCTTGTATTGGCCTTATCTATTATTAAAACTTTAGCTGAGTCACAGGCGGCAAATACCTGATGAAAATTGGCCAAGCCTAAGACAAAAAAAGATATGATTCCTAGGGAAAGATGATTCATGGATTCTCCTCATTATTTGTGACTATTTTAATCACTTATTATATCAGTTTACTAGAGGCATTATTATAAGAAAAGTCGGTAAATTATTCATTATTAGAGGAAAGATGTAATAGTAATTTAAATGAGTTAGGGATAATTAGACTGATAATTCCTAATGAAATTTCTATCTTGTATTTTTAATTCCTAAAAAATATAGAATAGAAGTCATAGGGCCATGTCCCATGTGATAAGGGGAATTTTTCTTCACCGTTTCCTTAGCGTGGAAGGCGATTCCAAGGCCCGCGGTATTGAGCATGGGGATATCATTGGCACCATCACCGATGGCCACCACTTGTTCTAAAGAAATATTTTCTTTTTTGGCAATTTGTTTAAGGATCGTGGCTTTTTTCTTAGCATCTAAAATAGGAGAAAGAACTTTTCCTGTGAGTTTGTTATTTTTAATTTCTAAGTGATTGGCGAAAGCATAATTAAGTTTCAATTCTTTTTTCAAATGGTCTGTAAAAAAAGAGAAGCCACCCGAAATGACGGCCGTTTTAAACCCAAGTTTTTGTAAAGTTTTAATAAAAGGGAGAGTTCCTTCCGTTAGTTTTATTTTTTTCCTAATACTTATCAGGTCTTTGGTGGAAAGCCCTTGTAATTTCTGCATACGTTTTTTGAGGCTGGTGGCAAAATCCATTTTTCCATTCATCGCAAGGGAAGTGATAGCCGCAATTTCTTTTTCTACACCTTTTCTTTTTGCCATTTCATCAATGATTTCACCCTGAATGAGAGTAGAATCCATATCAAAAACTACCAAGCGTTTACTACTTTTAAACATATTGTCTTTCATCAGAGCAATATCCACTTGGTGAGTGTGACTTAAAAGGAAAAGAGCTTCTTTAACTTTTTTTTCAGGGAATTTTCTGTTTGTGACAGCGTAAATTTCTAAAGACCGTAAATGTTTATGGTCAGTATTATCAATACGTAAAATATTAATATGATGTTTTGCTAGGATAGAAGTCATTTCTTTGAGAAAATAAGGCGTAAGAT
>JAGOVR010000081.1 GCA_018060635.1 Bacteriovoracaceae bacterium | reverse complement strand
ACTTGGTACAGCAACGACTGTTCCGCATATCGTTTGAGTAGTTATTGCATTAGAATTACTACTTCCCCCACTACCACCACCACCATCTCCATTTTTACCACAACTAACTAATGCTAGAGATGCTAAAATTAAAAGAGATGTTACTTTACCTAAATTTTTCATAATACTGCTCCTTGTCAAAATTGTTAAGCCCGTTATAATGCACAACAAAAAAATAATCAATGTTTTTTTTGTCTATCTGTATCTTTTACTGTAATAACAAGTATTTAAAAATGAGGTCCTATGCTTAACATCTCCAATTTATCTAAAATAATGGGAAGTGAAAAACTTTATGCCGATACTAATATCCAAATTTATGCAGGAGAGAAAGTAGGTCTTGTTGGTAGTAACGGTTCAGGAAAATCCACTCTTTTCCGTATGATAGTAGGAGAAGAAACTCCCGATGAAGGGCAAATTAATTTTCCTGCCAAAATGAAACTCGCTTACTTCTCACAAAGTGTTTCAGAGATGAAAGGAAAAACTGCTTTGCAAGAAGTTTTAGAAGGAGATACCTCCATTAAAGAATTGCAACAAAAGTTACACGAATACGAAGAAAAATTATCTGATCCCAATCTCTCTCCTGATGAAATGAATAAAGTTTTAGAACTTATGGGTGAAGCGCAGACAGAATTTGAGCGTCAAGGTGGTTATGATCTGGAAAATAGGGCCGAAGAAATTCTCACAGGTTTAGGTATTACTCCCAAAGATCATCACAAGATGGTGGAAGATTTTAGCGGCGGATGGCGAATGCGTATTGCTCTAGCAAAAGTTCTCGTCACTACTCCTGATCTTATTCTGATGGATGAACCTACTAATTATTTAGATATGGAAACTATTTTGTGGTTAGAAGAGTGGATTAGAAATTTTAAAGGGGCAGTCTTTATGACTACCCATGATCGTTATTTCATGAATAATATTGTAAAAAAAGTAGTAGAACTTTCACACCGTAAAGCAACAACCTATAGTGGAAATTACGATTTTTATCTCAAAGAAAAAGAAGTACGCCTCAATCAATTAAGAGCAGAATATAACCGCCAACAAGAAATGCTCTCAAAAGAAGAAGAGTTCATTGCAAAATTTAAGGCCCGTGCCTCTCACGCCGCCCAAGTCCAATCACGTATGAAAAAAATTGAAAAAATTGAGCGTGTAGAAGTCCCTAGTGAAGAAAGAACTATTGTTTTTGAATTCCCCAAACCTCCCAGAGGTGGAGATGATGTGATCGTCATTAAAGATTTGGCCAAGTCATGGAAAGACAGCCAAGGAAATGAATTACAAGTTTTCCGCAACCTAACTGCCACTGTTACTCGTGGAGAAAAAATTGCAGTAGTGGGAGTTAATGGTGCAGGAAAATCTACTCTTCTAAAAGTTTTATGCGGACAAACTCCTGCAACTTTTGGAAGTGCCACATTAGGCCCTAGTATAAAACTGGGTTACTTTAGCCAATACTCTCTGGATGTTTTAGAAAGAGAAAATAGTGTTTTTGAAGAAGTGAAAAAAAATCTACAGATGAGTAATGATGGGGCCATTAAAAATCTGCTCGCTTCCTTTCTTTTCCGTGGCGATGACATTGATAAAAAAGTGAAGCAACTCTCTGGGGGAGAAAAAAGTCGTTTGATTATGGCCTGCCTGCTTGCTCAGAATAATAATCTTCTCGTTTTAGATGAGCCCACCAATCACTTGGACCTCGCTTCTCGTGAAGTTCTTCTTTCTGCTCTTAAAAACTTTGAAGGAACAATTCTTCTGGTTTCCCATGATCGTCACTTTTTACAAGAATTAGCCGAAAAAGTTTATGAAGTAGATCACGGTGGAATTACCATCTATCCAGGGAATTATGCCTACTATCTTTCTAAAAAATTAGGGCAAGAAGTAAAAACATAATCCAGCAACCACTGTTGGGAATAAAGCGGATTTAAATAATTCTAAGCTACTTATACCATCTTCGCCAAATTCTTCTTTAAGAATTCCATATCCTGCAGGATTGGGAGCATTAGCAATAACTGTAAGTCCTCCTCCCGTGACCGCTCCTGCTACTAAAAAGTATTTTGCCGAATCTGATAGCTCTACCAGCGAACCTAAATAAGTTAACGCCGCATTGTCTGTAATTGCTGTAAGTCCTGTGGAACCTAAAAATAAAACCAGATTATCCATTCCCGCCAAGAGTGGTTTAAGCCACCAGCCCTGCAAATTTCCCAAAGTCACAAGTCCTGCTAAGAAAAAGGCCACCAGCAGGGCTTCATTTAATTTGACTGGACCTTGATATTCCTTGGTCACTTCTAAAAAACCTAAAAAAAACAGAAAAAATCCTAAGAAAAATACCATATGATGAGAAGTTAAAATAACCATACCTAGTGCACCCAAATGAATTGCTATCAGCCACCAAGGCATTTTTTTTTGTAAATCTTTTTTTACAACTAAAGGACCTTGTAATTCTTTTCTAAGAAAAAAAGAAATAATTAAAGTAGAAAAGATCATAGCCATAACACTTTTATAACCAAAAAATCTAAGCATATGTAAAAAAGTCCATCCCCATTTTCCTGCTACCATAACTACAGGAGGAGCCGCAAAATGAGAGAGTGTTCCCCCAATAGAAACATTCACAAAAAGAAGTCCTAGTGTCATGTATTTAAAACGTAGAGATACTCCTTGTTTAAAAAAAACATCAAGAAGAATCATCGCAGTTAAGGTCATAGCGGCAGGCTCTGTAACCAGTGAACCTAAAAGAGGACCTATGAGCATAGTCGCAATATAAAAAGAATGCCTAGAAGATAGAGGGATAAGTCTTGCAATCAAGTGAATAATCTTTTGGGCCAAAGAGATAATGGGAGCTGTCGCCGCCATCGTCATAATAACAAAGACAAAAACAGGTTCTGTATAATTAATATGTTCAAGATAATTTATAGCAGGATTCAAACCTTCTTTTACCATTATAAGAGCAACAAAAAGTCCTGCCCATAAACCAAAAATAACTTCTACCTCACCTAAAAAATGAAAAAAGTTCTCCCCTACAGAGCCTTCAGGATAACCATGGGCCAGTGAAGAAATTTTTTTAGCTAAAAAAGTATGAAGAACTGCTAACCCTAAAAAAAGAGTCCCTATGAATTCTAAAAATGTAGGTTGAAGTTCCGTAAAAATTACCCGTCTTTAGCAATGGAGTTCACAGGACAAGCATCTAATTGCTCTTGGCATAGAGCAATCTCTTCTGCTGTTTGTGGTTGTTTTTTTACATAAGCATTCCCGCTGTCATCTTCTGCAAAAAAATCAGGTGCCCCATTATAACAGACATTGCATGCTATACAGCCTTCACCACCATCATCATCAGGGTCAGTGCAAAACCACGCACCTGCAATATTCAATTTATGTTTTTTCTCTTTATTTGCCATAAAAACTCCTATGGGAACAATTTAATTTATGCTAGGTCTAGTAATATCAAAAAATTATGATTCCACCAACCCTAAAGGTGTAAAAAATGGAACAAAAAATATTAGACCTTGCTAAAAAATGGATAGAAAACCCTTTACTGCAAGAAGAAGAACGCCAAGAAATTTTAAAACTCATGCAAAAAGAAAATAAAGAAGAACTTACAGAAGCTTTTTATAAAGACTTAGAGTTTGGAACAGGAGGAATGCGTAGCCTTATAGGAATAGGACCTAACCGTATGAATAGGTACACCATTCGTAGGGCCACTCATGCCTTAGCACTTGTAATTAAAAAAAATCATACCCAAGAATTACTAAAGGCCGTCATTAGTTATGATTCGCGTCGAATGTCACAAGCTTTTGCCCAAGAAGCGGCTTGCGTTTTAGCTGGACATGGTTTTAAAGTTTTTATTTTTAACCAATTAAATCCAACCCCTCTGCTTTCTTTTTCTATTAGAAAACTTAAAGCGCACACAGGAATTATGATTACTGCCAGTCATAATCCTCCTAACTACAACGGTTATAAGGCCTACGATCAACATGGTTGCCAAGTCGTGCCGCCTCTAGATGATGAAATTATTAATACTTATAAAACTTGCGATGATATTTCCACTATTCCCTATCAAGACTTTTCATCCTGTCTTGAAGAGAAAAAGATTGAATGGGTAGGTGAAGAGTTAGAAAATAGTTATTTAGAAATGCTTAAAGGTTTTGTGATCAACCCTACTTTGTGTAAAGAGCAAGGCTCTCATCTAAAAATCATTTATACTCCTTTGCATGGAGCAGGTTATAAATTATGTCCATCTTTTCTTAAGCAAATAGGTTTTTGCTATGTCACCACAGTACCTTCGCAAGACAAGCCTGATGAAAATTTTACTACTGTGGAATTTCCTAACCCCGAAGACCCCAAAGCTTTCCAACAAGCTTTAATTCTTTTTGAAAATGAAAAAGCTGACGTTGCCATGGCCAATGATCCTGATGCTGATCGCTTAGGAGCTTTTTGTCGTCATAAAGATCAAGCCGTTTTTCTAAATGGAAATCAGATGGGGGTTCTTTTACTGCACTATATTCTCTCCCAATTACAAGAGAAAAAGCATCTTCCAACCCACCCCTTAGTTTTAAAATCTATTGTCACGTCTGAACTACAAAGTGTCATTTGCCAATCCTTCAAAGTAAAAGTCATCAACACACTCACTGGTTTTAAATGGATGGGAGGAAAACTAAGTGAACTAGAGAAATTAAATTCTCCTCTGCATTTTATTTTTGCCAGTGAAGAATCCTTTGGTTACCTCTCTCACCCTCATGCTAGAGATAAAGATGGGATAAATGCTGCGGCTCTTTTTTGTGAGGTAGCTCTCTACTATAAACTTAAAAATATGAGTTTGATTGAGGCTTTAGATAGTATCTATGAAACCTATGGTTTCTTTGATGAAAAAGTTATTGCAAAAACTTATGCAGGAATTAAGGGAAGTGAAACTATTAATGCTATTATGAATTCTTTTCGCCAGTATAAAAAAGAAGATTCTTTTGCAAACTTCACTATAAGTTCGACAGAAGATTATCTTTTACAAACAGGCACAGATAAAACTATTCCTCAAAGTGACGTTTTAGGAATTACATTAAATGAAGGCTCTAAATTTTTTCTACGCCCTTCTGGAACAGAGCCAAAAATTAAATTTTACCTGATGATGAGTGAACAGCATGGGACATTAGAACAGAAGAAAAAAAGTGCTCAAGAAAAAATACAAAAAATAGAAGAACAGATTGAAACTATTTTATTATCCGTAACTGCTCATTAGAAGGAATTAACCTATGCATATTATTCTGCTTAGTGGTGGACTGGATTCTCTGGTAGCTCTCGCTCAAACATTAGAAAAAACCTCAGATGTGGCCCTTCTACACTGCCACTACGGACAAAAAAATTATAAAAAAGAACAAGAATCTTTTAAAAAAATGAATGCTTTTTTTTGCCCTAACGCTCCTATTCTTTCTATTAACTTAGAAGGGCTTAAAGTTATTGGTGGAAGCCCCCTCAATGATTCACAAAAAGAAGTGAAGGACTTCTCTCCATCTGCTGGAATTTCTCTTAACTATGTTCCTTTCCGTAATACTCACCTCATTGCAACAGCTGTTTCTTGGGCCGAAGTTATAAATGCTCACGCCATTGTCCTTGGAACACATCAGAGTGACGAAAGTGGCTTTCCTGATTGTAGGCCTGCTTATTACCTCGCTATGCAAGAATTAATTCGACAAGGAAGTAACCATCAAAATATTAAGCTTGTGACTCCTTTTATCCATAAAACTAAAGCTGAAATTATTAAGGAAGGAGTGCGCCTTAAAGTTCCTTTTGAAATGAGTTGGTCTTGTTACAATAAAGCAGAAACACCTTGCCAAAAATGCGAGGCTTGTTATGAACGAGCAAAAGCCTTTCAATTAGCAGGAACCATTGATCCGCTATTTAACGTCCAATCATAAAGACTCTCACCTAAACTCAACTTATTATTTTCAGACAATTTAAGGTCATTGAGAGTTCTCAGGCTTCCTTCCATTTTCTTTTCATCTCCTTGATAAAAAAGAGTAAAAGATGTCTGCGTCTGAGATAATTTATCTAATAAGATTTTAACCTGATAGGCTTGTAATCTTTCTTCAACCAGAGGAATTATCTCATGTAATAAAGCGGGAGAAGCTAAATGAAATGTCCCTGCTTTTTTTTGCCAAACAGATTGACCTAATTTTGCACTAATACTATTAAAATTATTCATAGGATAGCGATAAAAATAATTAGCTAAATAAGTGGAAAATTTTTCTTCTGCCGTAAGTTTTACTTTTTCGTGTACCACTAAATTATCCAAAGCTAATAATACTTTTTTAGAATAAAGATCTGTTAAGACTAAGCTTCCTTGTAATTTAAATGCATAAGCCTGATAAGATGGTTCATATTTCTTTTGCTGTAATTTAAATTCAATATTAAGCCATTTTGTTTCACTTTCATTAAGGCGATCATCTAATAACGTGTCCTCTAACTTCTTCTGTTGAGTAGAATCAGCTATTAAAATGCGCAGTGATGGAGCTGGGTATTTTTTTTCAAACCAATGCATCCAAGATTCAGCAACTAATTTTTCAAATTCTATCTTAGGGATTTTCAAATCTTCAAAAGAAATTCCCTGCAAATTAATATTTAAAGATATATACAAAGTCCCTAAACGTTCTTTTTGTAACGTTTCTTTAACTTGAGTAAGATCTAGTTCAGCTTTCTGCATTTGAGCATAGAGAGGAATTGAAAACGTAAGTAAAAAATAGAAAAATTTCATAAAGTCATTTTAAGGCAAGTTTAAAAAAAAAGGGAAAAAATTAATACAAAACTAATTGAGAGACATTACGAGCAAAAAGAGCATTAATACGACTTAAAAGTTGAGGAGTTGGCTCAACTGTATATTCCTTGCCTAAAGAAACTCGTGCTG
>JAGOVR010000080.1 GCA_018060635.1 Bacteriovoracaceae bacterium | reverse complement strand
TTCTAATGGAAATACATCTAAAAATTCTCCGCCTACTGACTCTCCTACTGCATATTTACTATAAACATCCATTCCTTTGATAGCACTATAGCGAATAGGAACTACTTGTTCATGAATACGCTTGGCCCTTTCTACTTCTCTAGAAATGTCCTGCAAAAGACTACTGGTTTGTTTACTTAAGTTAAGTAATTCAAAATAAAGAGGTAGTTGTTTTTTTTCTTTAACACCTAAAATGAGAGAAAAAAGAAAACTCGGCTCTTGATTAAAAAAATAATAAGCTGAAACAAAATGAATACTTGAAATTTCTTGCGCAGATAAATGATGTTCTGAATTCAAACAAAGAATAACAGGTACAGGGATAAGCATTTTTTGTAAAAATTCTTTTAAGTATTCCCATTCTTCTGCTTGAGAAGGAAATTCTAGACATATGCCTAAAATATTTTTTTGCTCTTTTTCTAATAAAGTTTGGAAACTCTTAAAATTTTCTCTCTTAAGAAGAATTTCATTTTTTTGAAGAGCAAGCTTAAAATCTGTAGTAATTTGTTTAAGTTGCGACGAAGCATTTTCAATAGTAACAAGATATTGCATATTATTCCTACAAGTGACAAAAGCCTGTGTCTGCGGAAGTGTCTACTTTTATAATTTGTGCTTTATGACAGTCTTGAATATTTAAATAAATTTCTGCAATAAAACATTCTGGATTTTTCTTTTCTTGCTTAGACCATTTCTGATTTTGATCGCACTGAATATAAGACTCTGCACTCACACAGGCCCAATGCTTATGCGTACAATTATAGACGAGTCCCCTTCCTGCATCTAAGTAATTAGGAGCTGGAATATAGGCTAAATTAGAATTTACCACTTCTTTTTCCGCTACATAAGAGTCAACACTCACAGGTGATGCTGATTCAATTTTTACATCTGTTGGTAGGTCTACTTCTACAGGAGAGGGTGTGGGAGGAACTGCTTCTGTTATAACAGGCTCACTTTCTTCTTTCTCAATTTCTGGTTTTTCCATTTCAGAGGGAAGCTCTTCGGCTGGAGGAGGTAGTAATTCACTAGGTGTAGGCGTAGGCGTATCAGCAGATATTGTTTCTTCTGGAATATGAGGAATCGTAGGAAGAGTACTCTCAGGGTTAATCTGTGCAGAATTAATCTCTGCATTCTTTTGTTCACTTTTAGTATCCACTAATTCTTCTTGTGCTGGAGATGGCTTAGGTGACTCTAGAAAATAATCTAATGCCATAAAAGCTAAAGCAAAAATTAATCCCCCACGAATAATTAAGGTTTTTCTATTAATTTTTGTGCTTTTTAAAACCTGTTTTTTACCTTCATCTAAAATAGCTTTCACCTGAATATTGGGATCCGTCTTTTCTTCACTTAAAACTGCTATGTTTTTTTTATTTTTTTTAAATATTTTTAAAATTGCTGATAACATGAGTCTTTCCTATTTACTAACATCTAAGGCAGAAGAACTGTATACATCCAGTTTCAGCTTTTTTTTAAGATTCGTCAAACCTTCCTCATGGTAAGCTCCTATCACATAAACAGCGATTTTCTTATTATCGGCAGGAGATAATCTATAAAAAAATTCATCGGGATGAGGCACATAAGATTGTAAAACCTTTTGAACAGGTAAAAAATGGAGTTCTACAACTTTATAAGGAGGAAGAAGCTCTTTCACAGCATGAGCAAAGGCCCCCATAGTCTTTCTAAAATTAATTTCTACCCATGGATAAAAGCTGACCTCCTGTTCAAAATCTTTATAAAAAAATGAATCAATTCCAAATTCTAAATTAAGCATACTTCCTATAGTCTGATCTTTTAACCATTGGAGTGCTCTCTCTTGAGTTACATTAATGTGTTCACTCACTTTTTCTAAGTTTTTTAAATTCGGATCTTGAAACAAATCCTGTGAATGGTTATAAAGTTTTATTCCACGAAAAACACCTCTCTGATCGTTTAAAATAATATGTTGATTAAAAAAATTTCCATTATAAAAGGAGCCTATATCCACAATTCTATCAAGCCAAGGCTCCATGATAAGACTGTTTTGCTGTAGCTGGCTTTTTATCCAAAAGGTAGCCTTCTCATCTAATACTTTTTGTACAAAAAAATTCCCTCTCCCTGACATTTCATGAGGATTTTTGATCACCCACTTAAAAGAATGCTGTCTCACGTTCTCCTCTACTTCTTTATAATGACTGATTAAAGAGCTATAGGTGGGTGTCTGTTTATTTTTTAATGAAAAAAGAAAACTTTCTATTTTTGAATTTAATTTTCTCTCTAGATCAATATCTTTTAATTGCCCCCACCAAGCAAGACCTTCCTTAGCTGTAAAGACAGGAACTTCCCCTCCTAGCTCTTTTATAAACTGTAAATATTCTAACGAATAGTTTTTTTGGTTTTGTAATTTTACACTTTTATCTTTATTTAAAAAAAAGAAAACAAATTCAAAATCCTGATTAAAAATCTGATAAGCCTGAGAATTATAATCTTTTTTAAAAAGAAAATGTTCATAATCAATATTAATACGGTAAGTAGTCATCTTTATTTACGGCGCTTAGTAATAAGATAGTCATCCTGATAGTCTTTAAGTTTTTGCACATAATCTTCATCTAACCCGCACTGATAGCGCGACTCTACTGAAAACTCAGTCCCTCTGGCTCTGGCAGGAGTAGACGGAGGAGGAAGCAAAGATCTGTAATAATCCCATAAACTTTGGTCGATTTTTTTTTGGTTTAAGTAAGAGCGTCCAAAAGCTACATGAGAAATTTCATCTTGATAAATTTGTTGCATAACTTGTGCGGAAGTATAATCTTCTATCCCTTCAAAAATTTTTTTATAATAAAGAGAAAAATCTAAATTAGCTGACTCAAACGTCAAGCAAACTAAAGCTGTAAAGTTCTCTGTCGTTTTTAAAGAAGGCATATACTTCCAAAAAAAATCATTTAAAGGATAATCTCCTAACTCTATTCCAAAATCTTTCATTCTTTTTAAATAAATTGCTAAGTGGTTTTGCTCATCTCGTAGTGAGGCCAAAATTCCTTTCTTAAAAAAAATATCTTGAGTTGTTTCTTCTGGATAAATAAGCAGTGCCGTTGCCATCATCTCTATCGCCAAAAGCTCATGATTGGCAAAAAAGTGTAAGGCCATTCCACGATAGATTTCATTTGCAAACTTATCTTTTTTGGGAAATTTTTGTTGTTTACTAGAAAATTGTATCTGATTTTCACGTGCGGGCAAAAGGGGTAAAATCAAAGGTTTTTGTATCTTTTCAAAAGCAGGCAGTGTCGAAAGTTTATCTTTTAAACTTTTACCAAAAACTATTTGCTCTACAGCTTCTCTAAAAAGTGTCACCGCCGTTTCCATCCTTTCTGTGGGCGTTTTTTTTGATCTCTAGACTCAAGGGCGGGTCTAGGACGAGGCCTTGCAAATTTACGATGGCTAAAACATTCTTCACAAATATGAAAGCGACTACTATAAGGCAGTGGTTTGGCACAGCTAGAACAATTTTTAACAATACGAGCAGAAAGTAATTTATTTAATTTATCAATAGCAAAGCCTTTATTCTCTAAAAGCTTTTCTTCATCAAAAAAGAAATTTTTACCTTGGAAATGACGAGCGAGCCACTGATAAAGTTCTACACATTTAATAGCAGTTTCTAAGTAATCAATATCTTCCGAATCTGCATCAATTTCTTCATTATAAATAGGCTGAGCAGAAACATAGCGATTTACCATCCATGTAAAATATTGCACGTGCTCTATCAGTCCTAAATTAACAGGGGCGCAAGCAAAACCAAAACTCTCTTCTCCTGAAAGTATTTGTGTATTTTCATCTGCCATTTCGACCATTTCAGTTACTTCAATCATTTCTCTTAAATCGACACAGTAAAAAGGTTTCGTAAAAATCATTGTATTAAAAAGACGTAAAAACTCTGATAGTTTCAATACGGGCAAAGCATTTTCTGTGAGCGCAGAATTTACCTGTTTAAAAATTTCTAAATCAGGCCCTACCATAGCAAACTCACTTTGTTCCAGATGCTCCGCTAAAGATTCCTTAAGTATCTCAATCCCCTGATCAACACGGTTGAGGCAGGTCACCGTTCCAATATCATAACGACCAAAGCGCCCTGCACGTCCTGCAATTTGTTTGATTTCACTCACCGTTAATTTATATTCTTTGGAATCAATATTTTTAATAAGAGCTGAAAAAACGATACGCTTGATAGGAAGATTAAGTCCCATAGCAATAGCATCCGTACTTACCATAATATCTGTTTCGCCTTCATCAAATTTGCGCGCTTGTTCTCTCCTTACTTCAGGGCCTAATCTTCCATAAATAATAGAAACCTTAAAACCTAATTCTTCTAAGTCCGACTTATACTTCAAAGCGTTTCTACGAGAAAAAACAATAACGGCATCCCCTTTTTCTAATTGCCCCATAGGCACAGGATGATGCATGACATGCAGAGGAGTCATGCGTTCATATTTACGAATTTCTAAGGTATCTCCCGTAAGTTTTAAAATCTGTGAGACTAAATCCATCACAGTATGATCACCACAAATATGAATTTCTTTAGCGCACAAACTGACTAAAGCTCTAGTCCAAGCCCACCCTCGTTGAGGATCCCTAATCATTTGAATTTCATCAATGACCGCACACTCAAATTCTTGATGGAGTTTAGCCATCTCAATAGTGGACGAAATATGTGTGGCCTCAGGAGTTTCTAAAACTTCTTCTCCTGTCAGTAGCGTTGTTCTAGTCCCTCTGGCATTCATTCGATCAAAAAGTTCTCCCGCTAAAAGACGCAATGGGGCCAGATAACATCCCGTCTCTTTAGCACATAATGCCTCTACGGCATGATGAGTTTTACCTGAATTAGTAGGACCTTGATGATAGATAATATGACGCTTCATTCTTCTGGCAGAAGAATGGACCCAAAATTGGCCTAAGTACTCTCTTAAAATATTGCCTGAGATATCTTTGCGCTTAAAAGCTAAAATAGATTTTACCAGCTTTATAAAATCTTTTTGTAAAACTGATTCTGGCTTCCATATCCCTGTATCTAGCTGATTAAAAAATCGTGCATACTCTTCAGAGGTTACAATATCTAATCGTAACCCTTCCGCACTTAAGTATCTCTCAAAAAAAGGGGTCAGACGATTAAGCTGTTTTTGCCCTAAGACAGAATGAGGAGCAAAATTTTCCTTAAAAATTCTTTTTACTTGCCCTTCTAGCTTGTTAAGAGAAGAGCGCTTAAGACGATATCTTACTCCGTATAAAATTTTGTCTAACTTCTTTTTTAATTCAAAAATTTGATCTGAAACTTGCCCAGAAGAAAGTTCTTCCCATTTTTCTAAAACAACTTTCACCGTATTTTCAATAAGTTCTTTTTGCTCTTTTAAGATGACCTCTCTTAACTGTGCTCTGAAGTCACCTAAACATAAAACACAACGGCACAGAAGATCAGAACTTTTCACTTGTGAAGTAAGTTCCTTTTTTAAATAAACTTGTGTTTCATCATGCCAAGCTTTTTTAGTTATTATCCACGAGTGCAATTCTTCTTTGGCCGAGTTAAGTAAAGGCAAGCTTAGCTTATTATTTTCTGTGATAGGAAAAATGGTTTTTTCTGGAAACAAGAATTCCTCTAAGAAGCAGGTCTCTAAAATAGTTTCTCTATCTTTTAATTTTTTATAGGAATGATAATCACGATCAAAAAGCTCTATCAGATTTTCATGTGTCGCAAAAAAGTCACTTAAAAAAAGGTGGATCTCTTTTAAATATCCTAAGATTATTCTAGCATCACTGACTGAGCGCAAATCAGTGGTATCTTCTAACATTCTAGATTTAAGAAAAACTTTATAGATACTTTCTAAATCAGAATCCAGCTCTTGAAAAAAAAGATGATTAATAGGGTGAGACATATTTTGCACTCAAGACAACCTTTTCTAACCTTAGTTGTTAGAATTATAAAATTCACTTTTTTTATAAAAATTTAAAATATCATGCAAGATGTACTTAAAGATAGACATGACTGGGACAGCTAAAAATCCCCCCAAGATACCTGCTAAATTAACTCCTGCCACTAACGCTAAAATAGTTTCTAGCATACTAAGTCCTACTTTTTTTCCAATAAGCTTAGGATAAAGAAAAGGAGTCTCAATCAACCATTCAAAAGCATAAAGAACTGCCACTAAAATAACATCTCGAAGTAAATTTTCAGAATAAATAAAAACAGTCCCCATACTTAAAAGAAAGCTTAAAGAAATACCCACATAAGGAATAATACAAATAACTCCTGTAATAAAGCCAATCAGTAGGGCAAAAGGAACACCTATAAGTGAAAGACCTATAGAAAAATAGAAAAATAAAAAAAGTAGAAGAAGAATTTGCCCTCTAAAGTAACCATTCAGTATTTCACTAAAGCGATCTAAATATGTTTTTAATGATTGACGTTGGTGAGAAGGAATCAACTCTGCAAATTGTTGTGTAAGCTTTTCATAAGAGTTCACAAAAAAGAAAAAGAAAAAAGGGATAAGCACTAAATTGGCCAGAAATTTAAAAAAAACTAAAATCCCTGAAATTCCTTTCTGAGAAAAATCTAAAAAAGGTAAAAAGATATTGCCTGCCAAAGCTTCAAAATGATTAGTACTAAAACTTATGACACCTTCTCGACTCAATATTTTTTCTAAGTGAGGAGCCATATCAAGTCCAAAGCGATTTCCTAAGTCTAAAATAATTTTTTGTAATTTTTGACCATACTCTGGTAAGTGCTGAATAAAAACTAAAACCTGATCCCACAACATGGGAACAAGATAAATAGAAAAAAAAGTCAAAAAAAGAGCAACAAAAAGGAGAACAATGCAAATAATAACCCTACGAGACATTCCCCATTTTTCTATCTTTTTAACGAATGGAAATAAAAAATAAGCTAAAACGAAAGAAATAATAAGGGAATTAAAGGTGGTACCTAAAATCAAACTTAGAAAATAAATAACAAAGGTACCTGTTACTA
>JAGOVR010000079.1 GCA_018060635.1 Bacteriovoracaceae bacterium | reverse complement strand
CTTTAAGGGTTCTCTTCCCAAAAAGGCAGGGCATATCAAAAATAACAAAAGGAAACGTAATAACTCCCAAAAAAGTTCGTAAGATCCCACCAAATCTAGACCATAAAAAATTACGACTACCTTTAAGTCCCATCACCCATTGCGAGAAGGTTACCGAAAAAAGCAGAACACTTATGAGTTGTAATAAAATAAAGACCAGAAGATAAGAATAACTTTTGGCCACATCTTGTTCTAAGGTTTTTAAAAAAGCCACCTTAATCCATGGCAGATAAAACATGCGAACTTGCTGGATAAGCTGTCCTGCTAAAAAATTAAATTCTTTCAACCCCATCAAAAAAGAATGTAGCGAAAAGGCTAAGGCTAAATCACCCACTAAAGCAAATAACCTAGAAAAAGCTCCTGCCACAGGATCACGCTCTGTGCGTTTTGGTGCTTTTACTACTGTTTTAGGTTTCTGCTTAACAGCTTTAGGTAATGTAGGTGGTTCTACTTTTTTTATTTCTTGTTTTACTATGGCCTCTTTGGGCAGAGGCGGCGGTTCTACTGGTTTTACAGGCTTCGCTTTTTTCTTAAAAAAATTAAAAAAACTTTTTTCTCTTTTTTTTATTTTTTCAAAATGTTCTTTATTTTTTCGAAGTCTTTCTAATTCATCAGTGCCACCTGTAAAAACTTCTAGTTCTACTCCCCCTAACAACAGACGATCTCCCGCCATTAAAATAATCGTTTCACCTGCGGGAATTTTTCTTCCATCTACATACACCCCATTAAGACTTCTATTGTCCACCAGAGTTAAAATCCCTTGGGCCACTTGAAAAGTGGCATGACGAGAAGAAAGAGTTTTATCTGTTATTTGCTCATTTCCTATAGTCAGCTTGGGATTAATAACAAAAGTGGCCACTCCCGTTTCATCAGTCACTTTTTTTAAAAAGAAAAACTGATCTTGACCAATCGGATGAGAAGAAATTGAAATCAAACGTTTCGTTTTCTGCGCCAGTTCCTGACTTACTTTAAACTCCAAAGTAATTCCATCTTCTTCAAATTGACTCTCACTCATAAAACATTCCTACAAAACTGACAGATTTTATGGGCAACCCTCTCTTACCAAAAAAGAGAGCTCCATCTTTTTTTTTACCTCTTTAAAACTCAGAAGTAGTTAAAATAACTAGGACTATTCTCTAGTAAAATGCCCACTCTGCCAATACCCGAGAATCGAATCTCTTTAATCAGTTTTACAATAAAAAGATGGGAATGCATTAAACCCAAGCGATAGGAAAACCGATAAGATTTAAGACTTTTAAGGTTTTTTATGAAGGACGTGTTATGAGATTTTTTTATGCTTTCTCTCTGCATGGAATCGTGGGGCTTCTCACTTTTTCTTTTACTTTTTCCCCTTTGACCAGCCATGCTGGCGACACTCTGGGTAATCTCTTAAATGTGAGTACTCAAGTGATGGGAGCTGTTCAGGGTAATCAAGCTGGCGGTTGTAATTTTGATATGAGTCAAATGATGGCCAGAACCACCAAAGATGCTCGCACAGGATGCCTTCTTCCCCCTACCAGAGGTCCTAGAGCTGACCGCTATTGTGATCGTGATATGACGCAAATGAGCTGTATGAATTCCATCAGCCAAATGGCTTTTGCTAATAGTGATGTTTATGAAAAAGCTATTACTCATAGCAATCAACCTAATTTTCAACTAGGAATCGCTTGTCTTAAAAATAAAGAAAAATCTTTTCAGGCCATGTTTGAACAAATGGAAGTACTTCTTGATACGCAAACAGGGGCCATGAATGACTTGATTGCCAAAGTCACTAAATCTTTAAAACTTAAATACGATTCTTTAAAAGAAATCCAAGGATTCATGACGGGAGATAAAGGAGGACTCACCTCTTTGCAAGAAAAAGATCTCAGTCAAAAAATCATGGCGGCTAGACCTGAATGTCGTGATATTTTTGGTAATAAAGAAGGTAAAATTTCTGCGGCTAAAGGACTCTTAGGCGTTCGCAATGATCTCATAGAAAATCCCGCTTACAGTTTTGATGCGCAAGCTCAGGCGGCTCCTATTCAAAATACCATTCAAAGTATTTTAGATGCTGGAGGAAAACAAGGATTTGACGACCTACCTAGTCTTTTAAGTGCCTCGTCTGAAGGTAGTATTCCTGCCTCTTTTACGGATGTTTTGAATAAAGAACAAGTGCAAATTGAAAAAGATCAAAAAGCTTTTTTGCGTATTTTCCCTAATAAGGGACTCGCAAATTCTGTTGATTTTTCTAATTTTTCTAATCATATCAGTTCTATGGATACTATAGAGGATTGGCATAAAAATGCTCTTTTTGAATGTTTAGCTAGACCTGGGAAATCCAAAGGATTTGCTTATCTTACAGCGGGAATTAATGAGGCTCTTGAACGTATTCAAAATTCTCAAATGAGAAATCCTTCACAAATTGCTTGCTTAGAAAATACCAAACTTACTTTAGCTAATTTAAATCATCAAAACTTTGATTCGACAGTTGAAGCTTTTAACGCCTGTAACGTCCCTATTCGTGTGGATTCCACTTACAAAAACAAAGATGGAAAATCCCCCTCTTCTGGAACTGTCACTCCTGGGGATTTTTTAAGAGACCAATACGCTTACTGTAAATTTCACTACGAAAAAGGAGATGGAACTTCTAAAAAAACTCCCAAGGAAGAAACTGCCGCGGCTTTTAGTAAGGCCCAACCTTTAATTGCCTCTCTGAAAAAAAGAGAAAGTCCTTCCTATCTTAAAAATTTATTAGAAGCACGCATCATTCACTGCCAAGGAATCTCTCTCACAGGTTCTCCTAAATGTGCAGGTGCTGTGGATACTAAAGCTTCTAGTTTTTGTCTTAAAAATGCAAATGATTGTGCTCAATCAACTCAGGCCTGTGCGGGTGCTGTGGAAAAAATTATTGAAGATTTTAAAGTCAAAAGAACCGAACTTAAGAATGCGATCAGTTTAGAAGCTGGAAACTTAAAGCAAACACTTTTAGCCTCTGTGAATAGTACCAAACAAAAACTAGAAGCTAATACCGCTCAACTTAAACAAGCTTTCCCTGATCTTAAATTCCCAACACTGCCTGAGGGACTTATAGATTTCCCTGAATCTAGTGATGGCTCTATTGATCAGTTAGGAATTAAAATTGTCAGCTTAGAAGACCTTAAAAAATCCATGGATTTATCTGTATCCAAAATCGCTGAATTAAAATCTCAAATTGAGGAACAAAAAGCTGTGGCCTTAAATACATTACAAGCTCAAATAGCTGATTCTGAATCTGCATGGAATAGCGAAAAATCTTTCTGGCAAGGAATTGCAGAGCAATGTAAGGGCAATATAGATACTGCTTTAAAACAAGCTAAAGAGATGCAAGATGCCCAACAAAAAAATCAAGCCGTAGCGGTGCGCTTTCAAAAGAAAGTAGATAGTTATTGCCAAAGGGTAGATGCAGGAAGTGCAACTCCTGGATGTAGTCACCTCTTTAAAGATTTAAATATGGGCGAAGTGGCCTCTTTTCTAAACCCTACTAAACAAGATGATCTTTTTGCTTTAGAAGAGCTTTGTGCTGGAGCACAAGCTGATACTGCTAGCGTTCGGTATAAACCTCTCTTTACTAATCCAGAGGAAGTTGCAAAAGAATTCTGTGCTGGAGACGTCGAGACATTCCTTAAAACATATCGAGAAGCTTCTACTTTAGAAGATGAATTAAAAAAAGCTAATTGCAACTACCCTAATACGGTAGTTACTCTCTTAACAAATTTTGAAGATGAGCGAAAAGCCGATTCCAGATCCCAAGGCTCGGTAAATTTTGCCCTTGGATCACAAGGTGATGTCGCACAAGTTTGTGAAAGTTTAGTTGAGGGAAATAGAGCCGATCAGGGATTAAGTTCCGCTGTTAACGGATTATTAGGAACTGACGGACGTAGTATCTAAAAGATACTTTTCTTTTTTGTAGGACGTATGCAACTAAAAATTTGTTCTGGATTCTTACTAGGTGTTGCAGGATTATCTCTTTTATCCTGTTCTGTCGATTTGACTAAAAAATCTTCTGGTAGAAGCTCTATTCTTTCCAATTCCCCCAGTGATGTATCTGCTGACTCCTCTCTAGTTTTACAATACAATCCTGTGGTCGTGCGCGGAGGAGCTGTTGATTATAATACTTTGTCTTTAGGTGAGTTTTTAGATCCTACTGCTGTCTTTATTACTTCTAACTCAACTCTCACCGAAGCTTGTACTATTCGCTCTGGAAATACCGACTACACCATAAATCCTTGCTACAATACTTTTGATAATCCTTTTGACCAAACAACTTTTGGTAAAAACGCTGGAACATGGGCCTATCCCCCAGATAGTTCTCAATTTTTACAAGTCCATACTTTTTATCATACTCGTAAAAGTGTTGAAAACTTTTTGCGCATTATTGCTCAAGTGAAAACCAGATCCAGTCTCTATTCTTACAGCTCTATCCCCACAACACTTATCTCTGATAAAGGTTTTTGGAAAAGTGATAATTTAAACAATATCTACTCTCCTCTTAATGTTTATGCTGAGTGTGGAGATTTTTCTAATGCTTATTTTAGTCCTGCTCGTTTTGAACTTTGTTTTGGAAAAGATCCTAATCGTACAAACTTAGTTTACTCGCAAGATCCTTCGGTTATCCACCATGAGGCAGGACACGCGTTCGTTTACATCATGATGAATATGCGCAATGTGGCCGACACCAATGTTTTAGAACGCTCTAATTTAGGAACTCTGGGTTATGATGAAGCAGGAGCTATCAACGAAGGAATTGCCGATTATTTCAGTTATGTTATTGATGATCGAACTCATTTTGCAGAGTGGGCCTTAGGTACTGACTACTCCCTTAATCGTCCTATGTCAGAAGACGAAGCTGTTCATGCGGGAGGCATCAGCACCACCGACCAAGGAAGACTGGCATATCCTGATTATCTCCACTATGAGTATGGAAATTTACAGACACCCATTGAGGATATTCACAATGCAGGACAAATCACCTCACACTATCTAGTGGCCTTGACTCGCAAATTACAAACAACTTGTGGTATTACACTCAAAGCCTCCCAAGATCATGTTCTGCATATTTTAGCTGAGACCTTATCAGAACTGGGAGATCTTACTGCTACAGGTTTTGACAGTAACTCTTCAGGTTATTACGTCAATCTTCACCCTGATGCGGCCTATACCTCTGCCCATATTATGAATCCTCCCAACTATCAGAAGTTTTATCAAGTTTTTGCTAAAAATATTGGCCGCTATCTTTCCACCTCTCTGTGCCTAGCATTTACTAAAGATGCTTCAGAACATTTACTGGATACCTACGGACTCTTATTATTTAAAACTTATAATGACGATGGTGATGATAGTGTCTTTGGTCACAGTGCTTCGCCCTCTCCTTCTACTGTTACTGATTTTACCACTTACTTAACAGGTGTTTCACCTAGTAACCGTTTGCGCTCAGTCCTTATCAGCAAAGACAATATTTTTTATCCTTCCATAGGCACTCAAGCCTATGTCGTGGATGGACAGTCTGATATGAACTCTGTCTTGCAAGCTCTACAAACACAATATGGAACAGTTATCTCCAGTTTGACCCCTTCTGATTTACGTTTTAATAATGGGAATGGACAATTAAGCCCCGGAGAAGTAGCTGGTATTCATCTTAATCTTAAAAATATTTCTAACTCTCCTATGGCAGGGCTCCAAATACTTGCCAATGATTGGGATCATGTAAAAGAAGATCCCGCTGATAGCAAACGTAAACCTTGCAATACGTTTGAAGATGAATGGCCGTTAAGTAGTGCAGGGGCCGCACCAGAGGATTTAACTCCAAATGTTGCTGGTAATTGTGACTACATTACTCGCACCAACGGAACTGCAACAAACGATCCTGATGCTCTTCATCCTGTTTGTTTTGTGGAAGTTCCTGACACGCAAAATAGTTCTACTAAATGGGTTTCACAAAAAGAATTGGCCCCAGGCTTTGCAGGTCCAGGAGCTCTCTATCATGTTCCAAACTGCCTCGATAATAATAAACCCGAAGAGTGTTTAATCCGCTTCCTTCCTCCACAATTTTCAGTTTATTCAAAACTGGACGCACAGAAAACACTTTTAGAAACACTACAAGGAAGTAATTCCACCACTCCAAGTCTCAATGCCTCTTCTCTTCTTATTATGGAAATAAATAAATGGGCCTTCCCTGGTATGCGTATCAATTGCCGTCTGCGTGCAAAATTTAGTAACTGTCTGGATTGCAACCATTCTGCCGTAGATGATGATAATCCTTTAGCCTTTGAATATTCTGGGGCCGATTACTTTAAAGTTATTAATTTTACCTTTACCGTAGGGCCATAACTCATGAAAAAAAAGTTTTTCATAAGTTCCTTTTTTATTTTGCTCGCTACTACTTTTTTAACATCAAAAAAACCTCTCGAAAAATTTTCTAAAGACTCTATCTCTAAAAAAAAAGGAGTAACTGTTGTTTCTGAGATAAAAACTCCTTTAGTTCAGCAGGTGACTGACCAAACTCCTAAACGCTTTATTGCCAGCTTAAAACAACCGACACTTGCCACTGACACTCCTCGCCTGCTTAAGATAGGCAATCGTCGTATTATTAATCGCGGCCCAATTTCACAAGATTTAGATACATCTCGTCTTACCTTTCTCAATCAGCCAGACTCTTCCTATAAAGAAATACTGGAAGAAAATGTTTCAAATTTCCAAAAAGCCTCAACTAAAGTACAGATTGAACATGAAGAATCGCTGGTAGAGATACGAGGATTAGAAGCTTTGTATATTGAAAAAGTTTTAGTGATCTACACCTTAAAAAATGGAGAACAATCCAGTTTCCATGCGAAGGTGGACGGCGAAACAGGAAAAATCATCTCTACATGGGATCATACCCTCAAAGAAAAAAACCCTCTAAATCAGCTGACTCTTAGTTTAAAACCTTTAACTTCTCTTTAATCTGCTTCTTTCATGACATCCGCCATTAAAGCTCCTATCATGTGTCCATGAAAAAAAACATTAGTACCTCTAGCCTTA
>JAGOVR010000078.1 GCA_018060635.1 Bacteriovoracaceae bacterium | reverse complement strand
CTGATCCTGTGATTATGAATCAATTACAAGTTCATCTTTCATATAATATTCAAGAAAGTACAAATATTAGTATTCGAACATCTACACTTTCATCTTCAGATTTAGAAATTATTGCTCCTGCCAGCAGACTTCACTTAAAATCAGGAAAAAATGAATTTAGTATTTTTTTACGTTTTAAGGCAGGTGTTTTAGCTAAAGGACAAAAAAAAATTATCTTAGAAGTAGTTGCGGGAGATAAAATTCTTAATGCACAAGAAATCACTTTAGTAGGGCCTAGTCATGTCGCTCACTGAAAGTTCAGGTCTTTTTATTTTATGGGCGGCTTTTGTCATCGGACTAGCTGGCAGTCTTCACTGCATTGGTATGTGTGGTGGATTAGTCATGAGTTGTTCCCAAAATGGAAAATCTATTTGGCTTTATCATGTGGGGCGACTTTTAGGGTATATTTTTTTTGGAGGATTGGCAGGTTTTTTAGGAGAGAGCATTCTCAAAAAGATCTCTCCACAGTTACAGTTTATTGCCACTATCTCCATGGGTCTTTTTTTTATTTTCTTAGGACTAAGAGTTGCTATAAAAAAAACTTATCATTTTAATTTCTTAGATAGAATCTCTAGCAGTATGGGAAAACTTTGGGAGCGATTTGTTTTACCTAAGCCTAAGATGAAAAGTTCTTTTTTCATAGGAGCTCTTTCTGTTTTGCTTCCATGTGGTCTTCTTTATAGCGTAATTTTTTCTTTGATCACTTTTCAGAATAAAGGATTGGGATTAGTTGCTATGTTCATGTTTTGGGTAGGAACTTTACCTGCTATGGTCTTTGCGCCTCATCTGATGAGAAAAGTTCTGACTCCCTTACAGCAGAAAAACTCACTTATCCTTTCTTTTTTTCTTTTAAGCTTAGGTCTTTTAACTTTGTATATTCGTTTAAAAACAGGGATATCTCATGCTTGCCACTAGAATGGGAGGAATACTCTTAATGCTCTTGGGAGGATCAGCTCTTTTCTTGCGTATATCCATTTTAGACCATAATCCAACATATAACTTATGGATTAATTTTGTTTTTTTGTGTATAAACATATTGATTGTCGTTGTTTGTTTTTACTGGGGATTTTATTTTCTCATGGGAAACAAAAAAAAGTATAAAAGGGAAATTAAAATGGAAAAGTATAAAGACATTCATCAGCAACTTGAAAGTAAAAAAAATGAAATTATGAAGAGAGTTGTTGCTATAGAGAAAGATAAAAATAAGAAGAAAGGAGGAGATCCTTTGACTGCTAACTTGGATGAGCAATCACTTAGTTTAGAAAATAATGAAGTCTTAGATGCTTTAGATGAACTCTCGCATCATGAGCTTATACAAATCAATGAGGCACTTGTTAAGATTGCGGCAGGCACTTTTGGTTATTGCCAAACCTGTGGTGATGAAATCGCCATGAGTAGGCTTAAGGCTGTTCCTTATACAAATCTTTGTATAAATTGTGCTAAATAACTCATAAGCTATTGAATTCTCTTCTTTTTATATTAAAACAATTTTTATAGTTGCTTGAAAAGCAAAATGAGAAAGGTATAGAATAGGCCCTCTATTTGTAGAAAGGGTTTATTTTATGCTGAAAAGACGTGAGGAGTTTTCTTGCGAAAACTGTAAATCATCCAGTAAAAGTATTTTTTGTGATTTAGAATTATTGTCTCTTAAATCTTTAAGTGAAAATAAACAGATTCAACAAATAAAAAAAGGACAAGCTCTTTTTTACCAAGGCACACTGACGCAAGGACTCTATTGTGTTCAAGAAGGGAAAATTAAAATTTCTAAGACAGGTATTAACGGACAAGAATCTCTTTTGCGTATGGCCCAAGCGGGAGATGTTTTAGGTTATAGGGGCCTTTTGTCTAGTGAGGGGCATGATGCTTTAGCCGTGGCTATGGAAGATTCGGTTGTTTGTTTCTTTGATAAAAAAAATTTTTTAAATATTGTTCAGAAAAATCCATCAGTTGCAATGAATTTAGTGAATAAATTAAGCCAAGAGCTTAATATCGCTGAAGAGAAAATTGTTTCGCTATCTCAAAAAAGTATTAAAGAGAGAGTTGCAGAGTTATTACTTATCTTGAAAGAATCCCATGGTGTTCGAGAACCTCGAGGTTGGTATTTAGAGATTAAACTTAAGAGAGATGAAATGGCTTCTATGGTAGGAATGGCCACAGAAAGTCTCATGCGACTTCTTTCTCAATTAGAAGAAGAGGGCTATATTGAAAAAGACGGAAAAAAAATAATTATTACTAATGAACAAGGCTTGATTGCTTTATCTAAAGTGAGAAGCTAAATGCAAGGAGTACAGCAAGAAGCTGATCGTCTTTTTTCTCACCTTATGAATGTAGACTGTGATTTTACTCAGAAGTGGAGTTACGAAAAATGTTTGGAATTAGCACCTCTCACTTTAAAAATTAATCAATTAAAAATAGAAAAAAATGCTGTGATTTTAGCTCACTCCTACGTGACTGCCGATATTCTCTACGGCGTTGCCGATTTTAAAAGTGATTCCTATGCTTTAAGCCTTAAGGCTCGTGATTTAAAAAAAGATCTTATTGTTTTTGCAGGTGTAGTCTTCATGGCAGAGACTGCCAAAATTTTATCTCCACAAAGTACAGTGGTGGTGCCTGATATTAATTCAGGTTGTTCGCTAGCCGATTCACTCACAGGTGAAGAGTTAAAAAAATTAAAGACCTTGCATCCTGATGCCGCAGTGGTTTGTTATATTAATAGTACGGCAGAAGTCAAAGCCTTGTCTGATGTTTGTGTCACTTCTAGTAATGTTTATCATATTATTGAAAAATTACCGCAAGAAAAAATTCTTTTTGTACCAGATAAACTTATGGCCCTGAATATTCAAAGAGAAATGAATAAGAAGGGAATAAAAAAACAAATTGTAAGTTCGGAAGGTACTTGTGAAGTGCATGATCAGTTCAGTCCTGAAATGATAAGAAGAGAAAGACTGCGCTATCCTGATTTACAAGTGGTCAGTCACCCTGAATGTTTACCAGAGGTAACAGCGGAAAGTGATTTTGTGGGCAGTACGGGAAAAATGATCGAGTACGTAAAAAAATCACCAGCCAAATATTTCATGATGCTGACGGAATGTGGGCTCGTAGGTTCTCTTGAATCAGAAGCACCCGATAAAGTTTTTATTTCTTCTTGTAAGTTATGTCCTTATATGAAACTGAATAACTTAGAAAAAATTATACAGGTAATGGAAAATCCCAGACCAGAGCAAATTATTGATGTTCCAAAAGAGATAAGCCTTAAGGCGTTGGCTTCCATTGAGAAAATGTTTGAGATGACAAACTCAAAATAGGATTCTATGCGGATACAAAAAACAGATTGCTTGGTGATTGGCACAGGGATGGCAGGTTCCATTTTTGCCCATGAGGCAATGGACAAAAAGTTTAAAACTATTTTAGTGACAGGTTCCGAAAATTTAAATGAGTCCAATAGTTATTATGCCCAAGGTGGGATTATTTATGACAGAGAACCAGAGCATAAACTTCTCATAGAAGATGTTTTAAAAGCTAGTAACTATACAGCAGATGCACAGGTGGTTAAAGAAGTTGTAACTTTCGGGGCAAAATTTTTAAAAGAAATTCTGATTGATAAGTTAGGCGTGCCTTTTGATCGTGATCAGAAGGGCGAACTTCTTTTTACTAAAGAAGGCGCACACTCTCAGGAGAATATTGTGTACTGTAAAGATACTACAGGCAGAAATCTCATTGAGAAAATTCATGAAAAAATAAAAGTTTCACCCAACTTAGAAATCAAGCCGCATCTTATGGCCATTGATCTTATCACTCTTTCTCACAGCTCTAAAAATATCGCTGATAAATACAAGCCACTCACTTGCATGGGGGCCTATTTTTTAGATACAAAAACGCAGGAAGTGGTAGCCATCTTGGCGAAAGAAACAATTTTGGCTACAGGTGGTGTGGGTCAGCTTTATCTCAATACCACTAATGCTAAAGAAGCTTTTGGTCATGGAATTGTGATGGCACAAAGAGTGGGTGCGCGTATTATGGATATGGAATATGTGCAATTTCATCCTACGGCTTTTCATGCCAAGAGTGGTGACAGATCTTTTCTTATTTCCGAAGCGGTCAGAGGGGAGGGAGCACAAGTGGTGGATGCTCATGGTAAAACTTTCATGCATAAATATCATGAACTGGGTTCTCTGGCTCCTCGAGATATTCTTTCCCGTTCCATGAATTTGGAAATGTTAGAGACAGGTTCTTCTTGTATGTATTTAGATTTATCTCCTATGAAGAAAAACCCCAAGGAACGTTTTCCCAATATTTATATTGAATGCTTAAAGCATGGCATTGATATAACCCGCGATTTAATTCCTGTTGCTCCGGCGGCTCATTATTTGTGTGGAGGTATTCATAGCAATTTAGCAGGAGAAACCAATATCACAGGGCTTAAAGTGATTGGAGAATCTGCTTGTACAGGACTTCACGGGTCGAATAGATTAGCTTCCACATCACTCCTCGAATGTTTGGTCATGGGAAAACTTTGTGTAGAAAAAATTGCAGAAAATTTTAAGAGCCAAAAAGAATTTATTTTTCCTGAAATAAAAGAGTGGGAAATGGCACGTGAACTTCCTGATGATAAACTTATTTTACAAGATCTTGCTTTGATAAAGAACACCATGTGGAATTATGTGGGTCTGATGAGAAGTACTAAACGTTTGGAGCGCGCTCGCAAAATTTTAAGTGAACTCAAAGCAGAAGTGCGTGAGTTCTATGCTAATTGCAAACTTACTCCCGAACTTTTACATCTACGTAGTGCTATTCAGTGTTCAGAACTTATCACCTACGCTGCTTCTAGAAATAAAGAGAGCAGTGGTTGTCATTTTCGGGAAGATTAATTTTTTAAGAAAAAAACCGTATAAATTGTTTAATTCCCAGTCATTTTTTAGATTAAGGTGTCAAAGTTTTTGACAGAAAAATATCATTTCAATATTAAAGAACCTAGCAAAAATTGCCGATAAAAAGACACGTACTCAGGGTATAATCAGGAATAGAAAATCGAGGTTTTAAGTGTCTAGTGTTTTTCAAGATGCCATTAGTAATTTTCTCTCACCCATTCGTGATCTTTTAGAAGACGAGAAGGTGACGGAAATTATGATCAATGGACCTAAGCAAATTTTTGTGGAGAAAGGCGGACTGATTACTGCCGTTCCCAATCAATTTGCGGATGAAGAATCTTTGATGTCTGCTATGCGAGCAGTGGCCCAGTCGGTAGGAAGAGTTATTGATGCTGAAAACCCAAGACTTGATGCCAGACTTCCTAACGGTTCACGTATTCATGTGGTATTACCTCCCATGGCAAAATGCGGAACAACCGTTGCCATCAGAAAATTTTCCAAAGAAAAAATGAATTTAAGAAGTTTGATTGAAGTGGGAGCACTCTCTAAAGATGCCGCTAGATTTTTAGATATTTGTGTTTACCTTGGAAAAAATATCATTGTCTCGGGTGGAACAGGTTCAGGAAAAACTACTATGCTGAATGTTTTAGGAGCACGTATTCCTAGAAGTCAGCGTCTTATTATTATTGAAGATGCGGCCGAACTGCAAGTAAACACTGATCACGTGGTAAATTTTGAAACCCGTTTAGATGATGAAAATAGAGGGATTAAAGGTGTGAGTATCAGGGATCTGGTGGTGTCGTCTATGCGTTTGCGTCCTGATCGCATTATTGTGGGAGAAGTGCGGGGCCCCGAAGCTCTAGATTTATTACAAGTGATGAATACAGGTCATGATGGTAGTATGGGGACAGTGCATGCCAATGGTCCTGCAGAAGCCTGTGTGCGTTTGGAGACTTTGGCTCTGATGGCCGATACACAAATTCCTCCTGATATTATTCGTAAAATGGTGGCCAGTGCTGTGAATATGGTGGTGCAATGTAATCGCTATCAAGACGGGGGACGCAGAATTTCTCACATTAGTGAAATTTTAGGTTTAGATGAGCATGGTCGTTATGTAACTAAAGATATTTTTAGATGGGTACAAAAAGGCAAGGATGATGTCACAGGCAGACTTATTGGTGAATTAGTTCCTTGCAATTATATCCCTTCTTTCTTTGATGATATTGCTGTGAATAAACTTCCTTTTCCTAAATCTAAGTTTTTAACTCCTGATTGGGTACAAGACGTTAAGAAAAAAGCGGCATAAACGTAACTAAAATGGTATTCCCTTTTACATAAAGGGAGAAATAAATATGATCGAAATAAAAAAAATTCACGCTCGACAAATTCTCGATTCTAGAGGAAATCCTACCGTAGAAGTAGATATTATAAGTTCTAATAATAGTGTGGCGACAGCCGCCGTGCCCTCAGGTGCTTCCACAGGAAGTAGGGAGGCGCTGGAGCTTCGGGATGGAGATAAAAATAATTATTTAGGAAAATCTGTGCATAAAGCTGTGGGGTTTGTGAATAATGAACTTAATTCTGCGTTACAAGGAATGGATATTTTTGCACAGGCAGAAGTAGATCATAAAATGTTGGAGCTTGAGGGCACGGAATTTAAAAGTAAGTGGGGAGCTAACGCTCTTTTAGGAATAAGCTTGGCACTTGCAAGACTTGGGGCTCAAGAAAAAAAGAAACCTTTGTATGCTTACCTTTATGAAGATTTAAAATGCCCTAATAAAGAGAATCGTTTTACTTTACCTGCTCCTATGATGAATATTATCAATGGCGGTGCGCACGCATCTAATAATTTAGATATTCAAGAGTTTATGATTATTCCTCATATGGGGAAGAGTTTTTCCGAAAACTTGCGTGCAGGGGTTGAGGTTTTTCATTATCTTAAAAAAGAACTGAGCGCCAAAAAATACTCCACCAATGTAGGAGATGAAGGCGGCTTTGCACCGAACCTTTCTTCTCACGAAGAAGGGATGGAGCTTATTTTAAAATCTATTGAAAAAGCGGGTTATAAACCAGCTCAAGATATTTCACTTTGTTTAGATGTGGCCGCTAGTGAATTTTATAAAGACGGAAATTATCAAATGCAGGGGAAAACTTTTTCCTCGCTTGAAATGATTCATTATTTTGCGACCTTTGTAGAAAAATATCCTCTGTACTCTATTGAAGAT